>JABMQA010000195.1 GCA_013203545.1 Bacteroidota bacterium | reverse complement strand
TTACATTAAATACAACTCCCCGCCCTGAAGGACGGGGCTAATCAAATTTAAATATCATTTTTAGACAGCTTCTTGGAATCCCGGTCTGTTGTGACCGGGATTTTTTATTTTAGCCGTTCCTTACCAACTACAATGCCCGGTCAAAAACATATTATTCAGATTGCAGGGATCATAGATTTTCAGGAGGCTGAAATGCTGCTGAAGGCAGGTGTTACCCACCTCGGTTTCCCATTCCGCCTTGACGTTCACCAGGAAGATCTGTCTGAAGCAGATGCTGCCCGTATTATCCGTGATTTGAAAATTTCTGACAGAGCCGTATTGATCACCTACCTGAAAAGGAGTGCTGAGATCATAAAATTGGCAGAGTACCTGGGATGTAAGTATGTACAGTTGCATGGGTCTGTAGATATCGAACAATTGTCTGATTTGAAAAGTGGCCGGCCCAACCTGAAAATATGGAAAAGTCTTGTCATCCGTAAAAATAATTTCGATCAACTCATTAAAAGTGTTCATTGCTACAATCCATATGTAGATGCATTTATTACCGATACCTATGACCCTGTATCCGGAGCCAGCGGAGCTACCGGAAAAACGCACGACTGGGAAATCAGTAAAAAACTGGTTGAACTCAGCAGAAAGCCTGTAATATTGGCCGGAGGTTTAAATCCTGGAAATGTTCAGGAGGCTATCTTAAAAGTCCGGCCATTTGGTGTTGATGCACATACAGGCCTTGAAGATGCACAGGGAAGAAAGGATTTTGATAAGGTACAGTCTTTTGTAGCAAATGCAACATTCATTTTCCAACCAAAAAAGATTAATTCCATCACACCCGCAAAACGTGTTATCTGATTGAAAACTTGAAACCCGTTATTTTCAACTATTTTTTTTTCTAGTGGTTTTCTGCCATGAGTATTCTTTGGTTTGGTATTAATATTGTCCACGATGAATAATGATAACATAAGGTTTGTAAAAGATATCCGGATTGTAAAAGATGACAACGAGCCGGATTTAATGGCAATTAAAGCTAAAGGAATAGCCGAGTTGAAAAAGCTGATCGCACCCGTATTGGTACCAAGGAATTATGAAGTTATTCCCGAAGATGGGATCTACGAACTTGATTTTGTAATGGATAATTCCACCGAAGAGATGGCCAATGTTGAACTGGAAGTGGAGGTTGTATTCAGGGTCAAGAGCTTGCCCGGCTGGGTAAAAGGGATTAAAATAAATGCCTCGGAGAATTCGGATATTGAGTTGATTTAAGTGAATTAGTCTGAATGGATGAACTGATATAAATAAACATAACTTGCATCCGTATAAGAATTGTAGTATTTTAGTAGAAAATTTTCACTTTCAAATATTTAGTAACTTAAAAATTAAAGCTATGAAACTTTATGAACCTCTACAGCATTTGAGTTTTACAAAACTCCCTAACGAAAAACCCGGAATTTATCTTAAATCAACCGTAAGTATTTTAGTGAATGCCGGTGAAACATTAACAAGATATTACAGTGAAAATGAACCACCGATAGTGATAAAATATAAAGCAGTGAAAGATGAACAATGGACGGACATGCACATTTTCGACGATATCTTACTCGTGGAAGTCCTCAAAGCTAATCACACCGTGAAGGTGATTGTATTCAAATTGGATGGATTGGTAGGAGGCCAGGTTACAACAACAATTTCAGGGGATGCGGAAATTAAGGAAGAATAGTTATGATAAAAACATGTACCAGGCAGACTGAAAATATAATTCTAATTTTTTCTGGCGAAAGCGCTAAGTGATCATCCGAAACATTGAAGTAAAATCTAAAAGGAATTCGATGAGATTAATCAGACAGCCTGCAAAACCAAAGCATTTTCAATATTACTTACTGATCACTTTTTTGGTAAACCTTTACGGAATCAACAATGTGGTTTATTCTCAATTAAGTAAAATCGACAGTTTAAAACAACTGATTTCTACCCAGCAGGAAAACAAGGAAAAAGTTGACAACTTGCTTGTGCTTGTCAATAAATTGGCTTTTGAAAATCCCGATGAGGCCAGGCAATTCTGTAACCAGGCGATGCGGCTTTCTGAAAGAATGAATTATACCGAAGGAGTGGTTGAGGCCATTTATGTTCTGGGTAAATTGCAATCAAATATTGGCCAAAAAGATTCGGCGATCTATTACCTGGGCAAATATTTTATGCTTTGTGATTCACTGTACGATGACTACAGGCAGGTTAAAGCATATTCGCTTTATGGAAACTTAATGCGCTCTTTGGGACAATATGATACGGCAATCTTATACTACAGGAAAAGCCTAAACTACTATGGGGCTGTTGCGGATACTTTTAAGATGATCATCAATTACAATGTAATTGGTATTTCTTTTAAAGATTTGGCTCAATATGATTCAGCCATTTTTTACTACATGAAAACAATTGAACTATGTGATTTGTCAGGTCGTGAAAATATTATTGGATCCCCACTTATTAATATCGGAAAGGTACACAAAAAGCGCAATGAGTTTTCCAAGGCAAAAGAGTATCTAGCAAGGAGTATTGAGGTAAATAGTAAGTATAATAGCAAAGCTAATCTTGCCCTTACTTATGTCATTCTCGGCAATATTGCCAATGAAGAAACGAAATTGGAAGAGGCGTTGGAATACTATCAAAAGGCCGATGATATCTATCAAAAGGAAAATGATACAGGTGGTATTAATGACCTCCATCTAAACTACGGTGAAGTCTATCAAAAACAGGGAAAATATCAGGTGGCCATACAAAACTATAACAAGGCACTTGAATATTATGAAAGTATCGATCATTATAATGGTATCATCACAGCAAAGAGCAATAAGGCTGCAATTTTTGTAAAACTTAAAAGATATGATCAGGCTGCGGCACTTTATGATACCTGTTTAAACCTTGCACATCAATCCAATGATATTTACAGTAAAAAGAGGATTTATGGAAATCTTTCTGACCTGATGCAAAGAATGGGTAATTATAAAAAGGCATTTCAATATCTGTCAGAATACCTGTCGTTAAACGACAGTATTTTTAATCTTGAAAAAGAAAAGATCATTGCTGATATGCAATTAAAATATGAAAGACAGGTTGATCAGGCCAAAATCCTTGAGCAGGAACTTGACCTGAAGAAGCGCACCAATCAAAGGAATATTTACCTTTTCAGTGGAATAGGTGCAGTTATTGTCCTATTGCTCCTGTTCAGCTATCATAAAAATGCAAGCCGTAAGAATAAGATCATCGCCGAACAGAAAATCAAACAACTGGAAGAGGAGAAAAAGCTACTGGCAGCAAAATTTCTTGTCGAAGGCCAGGAAGTTGAACGCAAACGCATTGCCAAAGAGTTGCACGATGGCCTGGGTGTATTACTTTCCACCGCCAAAATGCAGTTTACAACCATTAAAGATAAAAGCCCCGAAAACAGGCCGCTAATCGAAAGGGCAACAAAACTACTGGAACAGGCCACCAGCGACGTAAGGAGAATATCACATAACATGATGCCTGGCTTGCTGACAAAATATGGGTTTTATGAAGCTGTGGAAGATCTCTTCGAACAAGTAGACGATACAGAGGGATTAACTGCACGGGCAGAAATATCCGGCGATCAAAAACGCCTGCCCGAAAACACTGAAATCATGCTCTACAGGGTTGTTCAGGAAATGGTGAATAATACCATTAAACATGCCGGGGCAAGTGAGGTGAATATTGATATCGTCGTTTTGCCTGAGCAATTAAGTATCGATTATGCTGATAATGGGAAAGGATTTGAAGCCGACGAAATGTTTGCAAAAAAGTCGATTGGTTTAACCAGCATTAAATCGAGGGTGAAATTCCTTAACGGCCATCTGGACGTACACGCTAAAGCTGACCAGGGAGTAAACTATCATATTACCATCCCATTAAAAGTGTAAAACATTTAAATTTGTTGAATAACATTTTGAAAAGTAGAAAATGATAAATTTACTCATAGCCGATGACCACCAATTGCTAATTGATGGCATCAAAACAACCCTTGCCGATATTGAGGACTTTAATATCGTGGCCGAAGCCCATGATGGTTTCCAGGTCCTACGGCAACTCGAATCCGGAATCCTGGTGGATGTTATCCTGATGGATATTAACATGCCAAAACTGGACGGATTGGATTGTACCCGGAAAGTATGCAAAAGCTTCCCCCTTGTTAAAATAATTGCACTTTCACAATATGACGAAAAAAGGTTTGTAAAAAGGATGATTAAAAACGGGGCTTCCGGATATTTGTTGAAAGACTCGGGTAAAGATGTACTGGAAGAGGCCATCAGAAAGGTATATGCAGGGGAGAAATATTTTTGCGAAAGGCTTTCGCTAAGCATTGTTAAACAGGAATTAAAACTCGAAGACACAAAATCCCTTTTCCCAAAACTCACCGAAAGGGAAAAAGAAATATTAAACCTGATCTGTAAGGAATTTTCCAGTCTGGAAATCGCAGATAAGCTTTTCATTAGTTTTCATACAGTGGAAAGCCACCGTGCCAACCTGATGTACAAAGCCGGTGTTAAAAATACCGCCGGATTGGTTCGTTGGGCTGTTGAAAATGATCTTATCGAATAAACCCTTCCAACTCAGCAGCGCAAACGATACTGGCGCTCCGATCAATACACATTTGGTTGCTTTCAGGAAAACCTCCTATTTTTGCCTGACTACAGTAAAAACAGCTTAATATTGTTAAAATGTTAACAATATAAAACCAAAAATTTGTTCCTTTGACGATTCATTTTTTAAAGTATAAAAACAACAAATCATGACATTTATAATAAAAGGATCGGATCTGACAATTGAGGATGTGGTAAAGGTTGCGCGACATCATGAAAAGGTGGGACTGCACCCCGATGCCCTCGCAAGGATTAAAAAATGCAGGGCCATGGTCGAAAGGAAAATCGAGGCACGCGAAATCATGTATGGTGTAAATACCGGGATTGGCGAATTTTCGGAGGTTGTGTTAAACGACGACCAGGTAAAGGACTTCCAGAAATATTTAATATACAACCATGCCGCCGGGATTGGCGATCCCATGCCGCTGGAATATGTCCGTGGCGCCATGCTTGGACGCATCAACGTTCATGCACATGGTAATTCAGGCTGTCGCCCGGAGATTACACTTACGTTGGTTGAGATGCTCAACAAGGGTGTTACACCGTGGGTTTGTCAGAAAGGATCGGTTGGAGCTTGTGGCGACCTGGCCCCGATGTCGCAGATCGCACTCTTGATGATGGGCGAAGGAAAAGCATATTACAAGGATGAGGTGCTGGATGGTAAAGAAGCGCTGGATCGTGCCGGAATTCCGATACCGGGCTTACACGCCCGCGACGGACTGGCCACCATCAACGGTTCCAATGTGTTGACGGCCATGAGCGCCATTTTCCTGTATGATGCAAACAACTGGCTGAAGCAGGCAGAGATTGCTGCAGCCATGTCGCTGGAAGCGCTCAAAGCCAACATGAAACCTTACAACACAAAAATTCACGAGATAAGAGGATTCAAAGGCGCAGTAAGGAGTGCCACTGCAATACGGAAGATGGTGACCGGAGGTGATCTGGCCGAAAACAAGATTGCCTGTAAGGTGCAGGATGCCTATTCGATGCGCTCTACACCACAGGTTATAGGCGCTGCCCACGATGCACTGGCCTACGCACGTTCACAGGTTGAAATCGAATTGAACGGGGTGGGGGACAATCCCATTTTCTTCCCCGATGAGAATATTCAGCTATCGGGTGCCAATTTCCAGGGATCTCCGGTTTCGCTGCCGATGGATATGGCCGGAATAGCCATCACCATGGTGAGCGTACTTTCCGAACGTCGTATGAACAGATTGAACAACCCTGCACTTAGCGTGGGCCTTCCCGCCTTCCTCACCAAAGGCGCCGGTATGTTCTCAGGTCTGATGCTGAGCCAGTACACCGCTGATATGCAAATTGTGGAGCAACGGATTCTGTCCGCACCAGCATCCATCCAATCCATACCTGCCGCAGCCGACCAGGAGGACTTCGTTTCCATGGGAATGAACACCGCCATCAAAAATTTTCAGATCCTCGACAATGCCTATGGAATTCTTGGTATTGAGTTAATGGCCGCAGCGCAGGCACTCGATTTCAGGGATTACAATTTTGGTAAAGGGACACAAAAAGCCAAAGAAGTTATTCGTCGCCATGTGAAGTTTCTGGATATCGACAGGCCGCTTTACAACGATCATAATGCGATGAAAGCGTTGGTTAAGTCGTGTGAGATTCTGGATGAAGTGGAAGAGGTTATTGGGGGGATTGGGTAGGGGAGGAGTTGGTAGTCGGCAGTTTTCAGTACTCAGTCCGCAGTCGGTAATCCACAGTCCATAGTCCGTAGGTCTTGATTAGTAGTTGGAAGGTGTCAGTGATCAGTTGCATAAGTTATTGTATATTTGGTTTTTGTGGGAATTCATTGAAATTTTAATAGTCAAACCCATACTGGGTTTTTCCTGTTTCATGTGAAATGATTTTGCTACAATAGTCGAACTCATACTGAGTTCTTGTTGGTTGAAATCATTTTATATTTTCATCGGATTAAACGAATTTATCGAATAAAACCGGTTCTTTAATCTATTCGTTTAATCCGCGCTATTCGATGACAATTCTTAACAACTGCATATTAACATTTTAGCTACAGCCGGCGATTTTAGGGTTGGGCTGGTCATTCTGTGGTGGTGGTTTTAATTATTGGGCTGTTGAAAAGTATAGGATGTTGCGGTTGGACCGGATGTTGACGTCCGCTCCAGCGGGTCCAACTTGGGATTTTTTTCTGTTGTTTAAACCCTATTCTCTCCCGATTAGCCTGCTCAATCTGTTGTTCCTTTGATTCTTCTGCCTGCTTTAAGTATTCGAAGATCCGCAATATCTGATCACCGTGTTCTGTCAGGTGTCTTTTAATGTTCCCGATCTCCTGGATAATATCTTTCTGTAACAGTAAGGCCTTTCTTAACATGGTAAAAGTCCGCATTATAGCAATATTAACTTGTATTGCCATTTTACTATTCAAAACATTTGATAGCATAGCTACACCATTCTCTATAAATGCAAAAGGAACGGCACCACCAAAATGTCTTTTAGAAGGTATCACATTTTGTGATACCACACCGTCTATTTCATCATCAGTAAGTTCATACATAAAATCATTAGGAAAACGATCCCTATTCCTACGTACAGCTTGTTTTAAAGCCCTTGTTTCAACTCCATAAAATTCAGCAAGGTGAACATCAAGTATAACCCTTTCATCCCTAACAGTTATTATTTTACTCGCTATTAATGCTTCCTGTGTTGTTACTGCTTTACTTTCTTTTGCCATAGTTGAGGTTTGTAAATCGCAAAAATAATGGTTTAATTTATATTGGCGGGTGAGGTTTACCTGTGATCACAAAGACGTCCACTTCCATGTGCAACTATTCACAAAGATACCATTTTTCCTTGGCTCATTTCAGGCCGGATCATGCTTCGGAAATAAATGAAAATGAACTTGTACCAGCCAGCGTTTTTTGACACAAATTGCATCTATGCATTTATCAGCAAAGGTAAGGGTGGGTGGATCGGACGAGGACGTCCGCCCCAGCTTGGAGAACCGAGGATATAAGATGTCCGGTGTGGGATGTTTGATCTGTGATTGTACTTCTTCGAAATACAAGCAATGCTGATTTGGAAACCAGATTATACCTCATACATCTCCCAGTGATGCCAATGGCAAAACATCGGATATCTGATAAAAATCCGGCTTGTTCGTAGCCAACCATCTAAAATCTCAGATCGTTAATCGTTAATCTGAAATCAACCTTTAAACTCCGGATCGGGCTTGATCTTCTTAAAACTCAGCTTAATTACACCAAGAATAGCTTCTTTAAAAATACCGCGGCTCATTTTTGAGGTTCCTTCTGTCCGGTCGGTGAAGACGATGGGGACTTCAACCACTTTAAAACCCAGTTTGGTGGCGGTAAGTTTCATTTCGATCTGGAACGCATAGCCGATAAACCTGACCTTATCGAGCCAGATGGTTTCGAGGACCTTCCGGCGGTAGCATACAAACCCTGCGGTGGAGTCGGCAATGCGCAGGCCGGTTATGATCCGCACATATTTAGAGGCAAAGTACGACATCAGTACCCTGCCCATGGGCCAGTTGACCACATTCACCACGCCGCCTACATAGCGTGAACCGATGGCCACATCGGCACCGTTTTTACAGGCATCGTAAAGCCGTATCAGGTCGTCGGGATTGTGTGAGAAATCTGCATCCATTTCGGTGATGTACTGGTAATCTCTTTTAAGAGCCCACTTGAATCCGTGAATGTAGGCCGTCCCAAGTCCGAGTTTTCCTTTGCGTTCTTCCATGAAGAGCCTGTTGGGAAATTCCTTCATTAGAATTCTGATGATTTCGGCAGTACCATCGGGTGAATTGTCTTCAACAACCAGCACATGGAAATCGCCTTCCAGTTGGAAAACATACCGGACAATCTTTTCGATGTTCTCCTTTTCGTTGTAGGTTGGGATGATTACGAGTTTTTCGGCCATTCTGATTTATTTATTGAATTTCAAAAAGATGTTTCACTTTTACAGCAACTATATTCTCGATATTCTTATTGATCCTTCCTAATTTCCTTTTAAATAGATATTTCGGGATGGTGATTAATTTATGAATACGAATTAGAGAATCAACAGCTAACCCGGTGTCGACCCAATCTTTGGATTCTTTTCTGATAATTATATCGCTATCAAGAATTTCTTTTGATATGTTGCTTGAAATGAAGGCAATGATTACATGTTGAAATGTTCCTATCTCATTTGTTAAACAGAGTGCAGGTCTTAATTTTGTATCTGAAAAATCATCAAACGGAAATGGGACAAGTACTATGGAATTCCTAGTCATTCAATGGTTCTCCATCGGTTATTGAATAGACATCTTCAGAAGGATCATTTAAAAAATCAAACGCAGGGTTACTTGAAATAGATTTCATCCAGAGTTTTTCATCCTTATTTTCATTTGATTCATCATACAATATAATAATCCTTACGTTACTGCTTTTTTTGTCCAGTTTAAAGTCAATTTTGAGATGACCAACATGATCTGTTTTCGATTTTAATTCAATTGCTTTCATCTTATCAAGCTTTTTAGCAAATATACAAAAAAACTTAACGAAAACAACCGCCCCAAATTATTGGAGTGGCTGTTTTCCTGATTATTTTCAATTTATGATAAGTTTTTTGATTACAGATGATTGTGTTTGTGTAAACCTTAGCATATAAATTCCGGACGGGATCCGTTGGTTGATAATCTGGAAATTATTCATCCCGGAGCTAACAGCAATATTTTGCGAATATACACAGCGTCCTGTCAGATCGATGATATCAATGGTGGCGGCGCTATTGTGTTTTGAATCAAAATCGATATTAATTTTATCGCTGGCCGGATTGGGAGAAATGCTTATCCCGAATCGTTCTGATGGGTCGTCTATTCCATTGCTGTTAATAACGTTAATATAAATTGTTGCATTGGAAAATAGTGAAGGTTCGGCCTGGTAAGCTATTTTGTAAACAATAGAGTCCAGTCCATAAAACCCCTCGGCTGGTACATAGTTGATGATATTAGGATTCGTAAACGGGATATATGAACTTCCCTGTGTTGCATGTTGTTCAATATTTACTGAAACCGGAGCTTGTATGATGTCATTGTTCAATACCGGAATGGATACGAGTTGAGTGAGGTAGGTTTCAGCTGAGTCGGTAACTGCAGTTGGTGGATCGGTAAGTTCAATAAGAACCCCATAATTATCAACAAAGCGTTGTACAAATTGCTGATAATATATATTGGCAAGCGTTGCATCATGTACCACCAGCGTATTCTCATCATTGTCATTATCAGCAGCAGCGCTCCAGTTGTGAGAGCCTGTAAATACCATAGGATCCGAAGATGGGGCATATTGATCAACAATCATATACTTATGGTGGAGCAAGCCGATTGTTACATTGTCGAAGGTGAAATGTGTTGATAAGGAGGCTGAGAGGGTTTGATTAACGGTTGAATTGTTGCTGCCCTCGTTATCGGTAATTACATTCACAGCAACACCGGCTGACTTACGGGCAGCAATTGCATTTGCCATTTCAGTTCTGGTGATAAGCATGGTTGCAACACTCAGGTCACTATTGGCTGTGTTGATCACTTCCACTATCCGGGAATTTACACCATCTGAAGGACTGAAATAACACTCAACATATTTTCCGTTTATTATAAATTCGTGTGGGGTATTATTCCTTTTGGACGATCCGAAAAGTGCGTTGGCTTCATTTGGTTCATCTCCACTTGATCCCCACATTTCTTCAAATTCAATCTGGTAAGCGCGTGCAAGACTCTGATCCTGCACAATAATAACATTATTGGCATCCTGATTAATCTGTCCATCGGTAAGGTTTGTCGATCCGGTCCAAACTAAAGGATCATTGGGATTGTCTGACTGGGAATCGAAAACAATAAATTTGTTGTGCATAATGCCGGTACGCTGCGAGCTATTTGGCCCAATAAGTACATGAACAGCGGATCCAACCAGTTCCTCTATCCCCAAATTAGCGGTAGTACCGCAGCCGATTGCACGAACCCTGACACCCCTGTTGGCAGCAGCTATTAGTGCATCACTGATGTTACTCATTCCGTCGTTATTAAAATTATACATCGTAAAATCGATGGTATACTTTGCGCGCTCTATGTATTTGATAAGCGTATCGTCCATAGTTTCCGGAAGATAAATAGCATCCACCCCATTTGAATAGGAAAGATCAACAGGACTGTTAAAATAAGCTATCATTTCGCCACCTGAATTTGAGATGGTAGCATAGGATTGAATTGCAGAGTAGGCCGTGTCCGTTCCACTTACTGAAAAAGCCAGCACCCATGTAATTTCACCCGGATTTAATCCGCTTAAATCAATACTGTGCGTGGCAGCTCCTCCAGTGGATGAAATATAATTGCTGGAAACTAAATCGGCTGTTGGGCCATAAAACATTTCAGTAGTTCCTTCGATATTGGTATCCCAGCTAAAGTCGAGGGTGGTTTTTGTAAAAGCAGTATTTAATAATGTACCTGTAAGGTAAATTGAACTTGTCAGGCTGATATCGTCCAGATCTCGGAGATATAACTGATATCCATCGTAAGGATTACTAAAGTGAAATTGAGAACAGATTGCCGTAATGTTTACTTCTCCGGTAGGAATAACGGTACCTACCAAATTTTGACCATTTTTTACATAAATAAATCCGGTTTCACCATTGGCTGTAAATTCATATTTATTATTTCCTGTAAAGAGTTGCCCGGCGTCGTTAAAAACAACATTATTAACTTTTACCAGCATGCCTTCATAAGGTTCTGATATTTGATCAGGGGTCAACAAAATGGGTTCCGGCAAAGGGTTACCGGTTGAATTGACTACTACGCTGCTAATCGGATCGAGTTCAAGCAACTGGTAATAGATTTTAAGGGTACCGGTAACTGTAATGGTGTCGCCCCTGTTTGTAGAACCAACCATTGAACCATAGGCAGCAATTCCGGCTGTAGCATCTTGAAAATATCGGATAATGCCAAGTTCAGAACCATTAGTTACAATTCCTTTAACCGTAACTATTGAGCCTTCGGGCATTTGACGGGCTTCAAGAATAGTGTTTTGAGCGTTGCTAAATGAGTAAGTAGCGAGTAGTAGCAATGCTGTGATGAGTGTATTTTTCATTTGAATATAATTTTATTGGTATCTATAGGATTACAATTTTTAGTGAAGCTACAAATCTGCGTGGAGCCCCCATGAAAACAGAGGCCGAACGGGCATCAAAGGTACTGAAGTTACGTTGGATATAGGTGTCATTGTTTTTAGCGTCGGAAATGTAAACGGTATTCAGTACGTTCAACATGTTAAATTTAATGGTGAAACCGAGTTTATCGAAAGGTTTGATTTTAAACCGGTATCCAGTATGAAAGTCAATCAGAGCATATGACGGGATCCTCCATGATTCAACAGGGTTTCCAAGTTCATCAGTACAATCTTCAGGATTGAAGTCGGAATAGTACCTATTGAAATAGGTTCCACCGCCCTCGATGTAAAGCCCTTTAATGGGTTCATACCTCAGGCTTGCCCCAAATTGAGTTTGGGCTGCATCACCCACATGTATTCCGGTGGCATCGAAACTCAGGGTATTGGCAGGTTGGTTATTATCGGTATAATACATTTGAAGGTTTTCAATTTTTTTATCCCATGTCCAGTTGCCCAAAGAAATTAAACCCTGAAAGTCGAGATTGCGACTTATCTTGTACATAAAATCAACCTCAACACCGATATGTAAGGCATCCATACCAGGAATATCGCCATAAGTCTTACCTGTAGTTCCTGTGTTCGGATCTTCGTATTCACCTCTAACCTGGGTGGTAGGTTTGTTTTCCCATTTGGTATAGTAGGTGTTTACATTGGCCGAAAATGATTTACTGGTAAAGGAATAACCCAATTCAAAAGCTTTAACTTTTTCATTTTTAGTAATAGAATCAGGGAGGAAGTTAGCGGTATAACCCTGGAAGTAATATCTAAAATCTCTGGTTTTGGAAAGATAACCTAAATTGAAAAATACATTGCTATGTTCATCCAGGTTATAATTGGCACCTGTTTTAACTGTAAAACCGGGTTTGTACTTCCAGTCCGATTCTTGATCGCCAAAATAATCAATCTTCTTATAGCCACTTACTGAACCGGTAACATTAACAAATGTGCTGATATTTCCTGTTTTATATTCCAACTGCGTAAAAAGCCCTCCCCAGTTTACGAGGCCATCATCATAATAATAAACTTTGTCGCCCACATGTTTTACTGCCAACTGGGGGTTTGCATCATAATCGTTGCGTAAATCATATGTATCAATGGCATAATCGCCACCCATCAAATCGGTAATCTCCATGTAATGTTCAGCCTTGTATGATCGCAAATCAATACCACCGGACCAGTCAATTTGGTCGCTAAGCTGATAGCTGAATGTAGAAAGCAGCCCATACCATTGATGGTTATTATTGCTCTGTACAAGGTAATTGGTAGAATAGTACAGTTTATCATCGTATGTTTTGTTGGTTGGATAAATCGTGTCCCCGAATACTATAGAAGGTTTGGTATTTGCGTCATAAATGTCTTGCCAGTTAATCTGGCCAATTTCATCGGAGCTAAACTTCTCAGGATTGTATTCCACATCCTCAGGTGTAATAAGGTTATAATTATAAAGACTCTTCCTGGTCCCCTGGCCACCTCCTGTACCTAACGAAACATAAATCGTGTTTGATATCATAAGCCTATCATTTACATTCCACGAATCGCGTAGGCTAAACTGTGGTTTGAAGTAGGTATTCACCTTTTCGTTGAGCACATCCCTACTGGCATCAGGATTGTAAATTCGGGCTGAATAATCACTGTTCCATTGATCTGCATCGCGCTTCAAATACCCCCAATGCTGGCTATAACCAATTCCTCTGTTCAGGATGGCAGGATAATCTTCGGAAGAAATGCCACGGTCTTTTGCATATGAAGTATCATAAGCGGCAATAGAGCGTTTATAGTAGCGCTGCGTATGCGTTTGAGGGGCCCCAAAACCGGTGATACTGGTGATATGATCTCCCCAACGTTTATCAACCTTGGCAAAGAAAAACCACGCTTTCACATCGGTTTCATCAACCCATCCTTTTCCCTGTTTATACGCACCGGCCAATGTAACACTCCATCCATTTTTCAACTGACCGGATGTGTAACCCAAACTTGTTGTTAGTTTCCCCTGAGCATCAACCGCCTGTTCTATACTCAGCGAACGCTTGTTTTCGATACCTTTTGTAAGGATATTCATCGTACCACCTACCGAAGGCAAAGCAAGCTTGGATGCGCCCAAACCACGCTGAACCTGAATGCTGCGGGTAACAGCGCTAAGGCCAAACCAGTTTGACCAATAAACCCAACCATTCTCCATATCGTTTACCGGAATGCCATCGAGCATAACTGCAACATTTCGCTGGCTGAAACCACGTATGGTAATACGCGCATCGCCATCCCCTCCACCTTGTTCGGTAGCGTAAACGCCCGGGGTTTTGTTCAAAAGCATTGGAATATCCTGCCCTGCCAGGCGTTCCTCAATTTTGGTTGGCAGCAAAGTGGTAAAAGCCACCGGCGTTTCCCGCGAACGGGCAACATCACCAACAATGGAGACACCATCTAAAATTATTGTTTCGAGTGAGAAGGTAAGGTAAACAGGTTTGTCAGCAACAACAATATCTTGTGAAGCACTAACATAACCCACATAAGATACCTCGAGGGTGTAGTTACCTTTATCCAAAAGAAGTGTAAACTCCCCATCAATATCAGTAACTGCGCCTGTCAAAGTACCTTTAATAAGGACGTTGGCACCAACAACAGTTTCCCCAAGAAAGGAATCCTTTACCAAACCACTTACAGTTTGTTTCTGTGCTAAAACAGAAAAGGAACAAGCAAAAAATAAAGAGAAAAATAAGAGTCTGAATTTCATGAGTCGTAGTATTAAAATTCAAAAAAACATCTGAAAATGAAATAGTACCCATACCCAGATGTTTTTTTATTCAATCCAGTGAAAGATATAAAACTATCTGACAAAAATCTTTTGAATAGTAGATTTGTTATCAGAAAAGGTAACCTTAACCAGATAAATACCATGGTATTTATGTCCAATTAAAATTTGTACTTCATTTTGAGGTGAAGCAAATGTTTCATTGTGAATCTCTTTTCCCATAACATCGAAAACCTGAGCTGATTTCATCATCATATCTGATGCAATGGTGAAATGTTCTGAAACAACAGGATTAGGATAAATGCTCAGTGTGGCCGTAAAATCCAAATCATTAATTGCGGATGGGTAATTGGGGTCAGCAACACAGGCATGTGATCCGAGATTATCCCAAATATCTTTATACACAAGATGGCCAGTTGCAGTATCAACTACGCCAGGAACAGTATCCCATTGTTGGGTTACAACAAAGGGATTTGGGTTATTTAAAGTTCCTTGAACAACAGTAGGTATCCTGATGAGCGAATGATCTGAGGTCCATGACATCCAGAATGGGCCATAATCCGAACCATTTGTTGCATTTTTTTGAACAATGTAGTTGATTACTTTTCCTGTAACGGGCTCTCCTGAAGAGTTGTTATAGGTAAGGGTGGAATCCTGAACATATGACCAACCGGTTTCGGCAGAAATAGCGCTTCCCAATCCAATTTGACCAATAACGTCAACTGAGATAATATTTTCTTCAGTTGGGGGTACTCCATTTGGTGTTGTTACAAGTGCTATGGCATCATTTCCATTCATGTACGTAGGTGCAGGATAATCGTGATCAAGCTGATCAGCCAGTGCTTGCATTTCAGGACTACAGGCAGGCGATGTAGGTGTACTGATGGTTTGCCCGTTTACCAGCACAAAGGTTTTATAAGGTTCGATGGTACCCTGCAAATTTGTTGAGCCTCCGCTGGCAAAAGTGGATTGCCCATTGCTGAACCTAAGTACCCAATAATCATTGAGGTCGATGGTCTGGTTAGTCGGGTTGTATATTTCTACACCCTTATTGTTGCCACTGCCTTCACAATATTCTGAGAAGAATAGATCGGTTTGTGCATAAATGAAACCTGATAACAGAATTGATACTGAGATAAGTAAAAGCTTTTTCATAATAAAATATTTTTAATTGATTTGATTTGAGGCAAAAGTACTAAAAATGAAACAAATTCCCCTAAAAATCAGGGATAATAATTCATTGAATGAATGTAGATTTGCGTGTTCGGAATTTTTTTCTATCTTTGCAGGCAATTCGGATTTGATTTGTAAATGCGGACAATGATAAAAAAATAAGGAACAAAACAGTTAAAATATTAGAAACTAAATTATTTATTCATTAAAAAATTTGGAGTCATGATAAAATTTCTTGAAGGAACCAACGAAAATGCATTGGCATTAGAAATCATTGGCAAATATGAAGTAGCCGACGAAAAAGCCATCGAACAAAAGTTTGAAGAATGCCTGGATAAAGGCTATGAAAAGGTAAACCTTCTTGTGAAGATCGACAGCATGAAAATTGTTGGGAGCAGCCTGAAAGCCATGTGGGACGACGGGATATATGCCATTAAGCATATCAAACACTGCGGCAGGATTGCAGTGGTGGGCGATAGCAAAGTGGAGGAATTCCTCGTTAAAATGGACAACGCCATGTTTGGCAGCAAGAAAGCCGGCCGTTTGGAGAAATACTTTTTTGCGGATGAGTTGGAAAAGGCGTTGGATTTTGTGAATGAGAAGTGATTTTACATTTGAAGCGGAACAGGAATATTACGATTGGGGCGAAAAAATTGCCTTGTTACAATATAATAATGACTACCACTAAATTTTCATCAACAACCGTACTATCCACAGTACCAACCACATTCCGGCAAGGCCGATAAATGATACCATAATGATGGGTACTTTCCGTTGAAACTGTATCGTAATCCCTGTTGTAGTCTCTGTAAAAAATAAGATTGCCATTAATAGCATTCCCACAAATATTATTGGTCCCATCCAATTCAACACAAATGATTCGTGAACCTGCAAATGTGCCATCGCATGAAACGAGCGGGTCATGCCACAACTCGGACAGGGTAAGCCGGTAAGGTTCAGGAAGGCGCAATCGATAAGATGGTAAGTTGAAGGTTCAAACACGTATGAAAGCACCAGGATAACCAGAAGTACAACTGCCAATGCCGACCTTACAATTCGTTGATCGGTGCTGAGTGCTTTCTTTTTCATCGTTTTACA
This sequence comes from Bacteroidota bacterium, assembly GCA_013203545.1. Classification (GTDB taxonomy): domain Bacteria; phylum Bacteroidota; class Bacteroidia; order Bacteroidales; family 4484-276; genus JABMQA01. The sequence goes on along the minus strand of JABMQA010000195.1, from coordinate 812 downwards.
CGGATTATCATTTCAACCACTTCATTCTGCGTAATCTGAGGCTACGAATATAATTTCCATGTTTTGCCACAGATTCGCCGGTAGTCGGACACGTTGCTCAGATTTTCTCAGATAGTTTCCCTGTTTTATTTCTGTGTCAATCAGTGAAATCTGTGGCTATGTATTAACCACCACATTGTCCTCATCGCCATCCACCGGGAAAAATTTGTATTCTTCACCAAATTGTTCAAGAAATTCGATGCTGAAAGCCCTGAAGGTGTAAGAAACAGGCAGGAATACCACTGACCCGATATAGGGTATGATCAGCAGTAAAAAGCCGATACAGCAGGTAAAAATCCCGAAGAGTAAAACGCAAAGGATCATCAATAAAACCAGCACAAATACATATAATCCATAAACAAAAAACTGGCCGGGATGCTGGTTTAGCAGTCGCAAAAAGAGGGTCCAGCCCCTTGTGGCTGAAATACGGTGCTTAAACATCAGTGGAACCACAAAGTCGTTGAGGAAAAGAGAGATATAGGATATGATGATCATGAGAAACAGGAATTGGAGGATCAATCCGAGGATCATAAACACTTTTGCCGATGTGGAGACGTCGCCATATATCATGTTTCTGATCATGATAAAACTAAAGATCAGGAATCCTATAATCATTGCAAAACAGATAAATCCAAAAATCAGGCGCCAGATGAACAATGAATTTCCTTCATGGCGGAATTCATACCAGGGCTTTTTTACTTCAGCCTTATCATGGATCACATTGTGAAGAAACATAAATTTCCCTCTTGAACTCAACCAGGTAAAGACAATAC
>JABMQA010000194.1 GCA_013203545.1 Bacteroidota bacterium | reverse complement strand
GGTAGCTGGCTTTTAGGTTTAGGATATTATCGTCTTGTAAAAACGAGATATAACTTTTGATTTGTTTTAATCTTTTGGTAAACCAATGCTTTTTTTGTTCTCGTCCGGCAAATACCAGGTTATCCATTACCGATAAGTTTGGGAATATTGCCCCACCTTGTAAAAAGTAGCCGATGCGTTGTTTTGCAATTTCCGGTGTGGAGAGCCGGGTGATGTTATTGCCATTAAACAGGATTTGTCCTTCGCGCTGGGGCGCCATGTTCATGATGGCTTTTGCGAGGGTAGATTTTCCGGAACCATTTTTACCAATCACACCAAGGGTTTCACCCTTTTCAACTGTCAGGATAATGCCATCGAGTATCCAGTGTCCTTTGCGGTATCCTGCCTGTATGTTCTGTAGTTCCAACATATCAGAATCCCAGATATGTATTTCTAACCAGTGGATTATCGATGACTTCAGCAGGTGTGCCCGATGCACGGATGCATCCATCGTGAATAAAATGGCAGTTGTGCGCAACTTGTTTCACAAACCCCATATTGTGTTCAATCAGGAAAACGCTCATTTTATTTTCGTTTACCATGCGGTTCAAAATGTCGGTGATGCTTTGAAAGAACTCAGGATTTACGCCGGTTGTGGGCTCATCCAGCAAAACCAGTTTGAAATCAGCCATAAAAATACGTAATAATCCCAGAATACGGCGTTGTCCATGCGATAAATTTTTTGCTTTTTCTGCTTTGTGCTGCCAGAAATAATTTCCACTGCCAAAAATATTTTCAATTATTGTTTTGGCTCGTTCTGTTTTTTGTTTTTCAATTTTTCTGTTGCGCCCTGGCGAAAACAATGAAACAAACGGCGTTTCACCAAAAGTTTCTTTCCCGGCAACCAACATATTTTCGAGGATGCTCAGCTCGTCGAAAATATGGTTGTCCTGGAATGACCTGCCCAGGCCCAATCGGGCAATGGTATCGGGCTTTTTTCCTAACAATTCATGGATACGGCCATTTATAAATTTTATACTGCCCTGGTCGGCATCTAAAAAGCCATTGATTATATTAAACAGCGTGGTTTTTCCTGATCCGTTCCCACCAATCAAAGCAGTTATTTTACCTTTTTCCACCGTGAGGTCCAGGTGGTTCAATAAACTAATTTTTTCGATGGCATCTTTTTTTCGGGCCGTTTTTATGCTGCGCACAAAAGCTTTCGATAAATTTTCGATATGTAAAATTGTTTCAGCCATATCAGAATTTATAATCTCCGGCAAGCCCCTGCCTGCGGAACATCATTAAAACTATAAGGATCAATCCGTAAATGATCATACGCATGTTGGCAGCAATGTTGTCGGGCATCCCTACAAAACGAAGCATTTCGGGTAATATTACTACAAAGGCAGCACCAATTAACGGTCCTTTGATATTTCCGGTCCCGCCTATCATCACTGCCGAAATGATAAAGATCGCTTCATCCAGGTTAAAGCTGGTGGGGTCGATATAAGTGATGTAAGCAGCAAATAAAAAGCCGCTCACAGCCGAAAAGCCGCTTGCAATGGTAAAGGCCTGGGTTTTGAGTTTTGTTATGTTCCGTCCCAATGAGAGTAAGGCAATGCTGTCGTCACGCATGGCTTTCAATGCCCGGCCAAAGGGGGAATAAATGAGGTTTCTGAAAATTACAATCACAGCAATGGCAAGAATCGAAGAAAGTAAGAAAAAGGGAAGAATGCCATCTATTTCCACCAAGCCAAATAACTTTGGCGATGGTATTCCGGGAATCCCATAAGGCCCGCGCGTTACCGAAATCCAGTTGTAGAGTACGGTGTAGATTATAATTTGAAAACCCAGAGTGGCCAGGATAAAATAATCGTCCTTTAAACGCAACGAAATAATACCGATAATAAACCCGATGGAAGCCGTAATGAGTATGGAAAGTAAAAGGGCCGGGAAAAGTGTTAAACCAAGTGTCATTAGCGCCCAGGCGGTAATGTAGGCCCCAATGCCATAAAATGCAGCCTGCCCCAACGACAGCAAGTTGGCAAGTCCCACAATCAGGTTTGCACTCACCGTAAGGATGATGTAAATATTGACCATGATGAGTATGTGGAGCAAATAATTCATAATCTGTAAAATTAAACCAATCGTTGCTTTTCGCCAAATAATCCCTGCGGCCTGAATACCAGAAACAAAATTAGTAGTGTAAAAGTAACACCTTCCATCCAGTTGGCCGAAAATTTCCAAATCACCACCGATTGCAGTATGCCGATAATAAATCCACCCACGATGGGCGCATGAAATTTCCCGACACCTCCGATAATCAGCGCAACGATGGCATTCAACAGCATGGGCATTCCAACATACGGATCCATGCCTACATCCCATGCCACCAATATTCCTCCTGTCCCTGCAAACACTGCACTTAAGGCGAATAAATAATTCCTGAACCTGAATGTGTCAAGGGCAAAAACCCGACATAATGGTTCATCATCTCTCATGGCACGCGTTTTAATCCCGAATTTACTGAACTTTAAAAAAAATATAAATCCTGTAATGAGCAATAGCGAACCTCCAAACTGCAATAATTGGGAATAGGTGATGATGAGTTGCCCAAAACGGATGGAATCAGAAATATCCCGGTGTAAAATTTTTGTATCGTTGCCATAAAATAAAGCCACCAGATTGATTGCAATGATCATCAATCCAATGGAACTTATCATGATTACATTTCCAGAGCTGTTTTTTTTGGATAATGGTTTGTAAACGATAAGTTCCATCACCAAACTAACCACGATGGTCAGAATGATTGCTAAAATTGCTGATATCCAGATGTTAAATCCAAGTTTATCAAAGAAAGTGTAAACAAAATAAGGAGCCACCATGTAAATGACGGCATAGGCGATATGGAAAATGCGGGTGGTATTGTAAACGATAGCAAAGCCCAATGCTACCAGTGCATAAATTGCACCGTTTACGATCCCATTAATCAAGAGCTGTAGTAGCATTCCCTACTAATTTGTTTACTATTTGGTTTTACGTTTGTAAAAATACACAAAATGACGGACCAGGCAAATTACTTATTTAATGAGTTATTATAATCAATCAACAGATATTAAATAAGGTTTAATACGGCTGTGAATGTTCACGACATCACTAATTTTTGTCTTTTCATTAATTGTCTCAATAAGTTGTCTTTTCTGCATTTTCTTTCCCGTTTCTCAATTCCCAATTATCCATTATCCAACCCTTTTACAGGATAAACCAGCATTTCTTATGCATTAAAGCAAGCCGGAAATGTGCAGATAAATATTTACAATGCCAGTGGAAGACTTGTTAGAGAGTTGGTGAATATGCAGCAATCAGAAGGTGAGCATACCATTGTGTGGGATGCTACCAATAATCGTGCACAAAAGGTTAGCGACGGATTTTACTTCTATGAACTTAGTGTGGATGGATATTCCACCGTTGAAAAGATGATCCTGGTGAAGTAAAACCAGGAGTACTGGAAAATAAAAGAGAGGTTGTCTCAAAAGTTTTATTTCCCGCAGATTTCGCTGATTGACGCAGAAATTATAGCTGATAAATAGCTGCCAATAAACGCGGTAAAGCATTTGCGAAAATCAGCGTGATCAGCGGGAACCAGAAAAGATGACTTTTGAGGCAGCCTCTTTATTTTTAAATAAAAATGCCCCTTATTTTAGAACATAATTAACTTTGCTCTCATGAGGTTTTTATTACATGTAGTGTTTGTTTTTTTACTTTCGATGTGTTTGAGCGGACAGGATATGCAGCAGACTGATAGTCTTGAGTTAAGATTGATCATAGAAAAAGATCCGGCGCGCAAAATTGAACTTCTTGAAAAAATGTCGCGGAATCTAATTTATCCTGATATTCAAAAATCCCGGGAATATGCTGAAGAAGCACTTCAGATTGCAAATGAACTGGGAGACAAAGCTGCGATAATTAAGGCCACATTGTTACTGTCGGAAATTTGCTGGACAAAAACCGATTATAAAGAATCGATGAGCCTGGCGGTAAGGGTAGCCGAGTTGGCTGAAGAAAACAATGACCGTAAAAGCCTTGCCAGATCCTATTTAATTATTGGGACTATCTATTTGCGTATTGATAATTATAATAAGAGTTTGGAGTATTATTTCAAAAGCCTGAAAATTTTTCGGGAAATTGAAGAAACAAATTTCACAAGTACTGTTTTAAACAATCTTGGGAGTGTATTTTCGGATCAGAAAAATTATGAAAAAGCAATCGGGTATTTCACAGAAGCCTTAAGAATAGCGGAGGATAATAATGATTCAACCAAAATAAAACTTTGTTTAAGTAATATAGCATCAGCACTCTCAACTTCAGGGGAACTTG
>JABMQA010000193.1 GCA_013203545.1 Bacteroidota bacterium | reverse complement strand
TGAATATCAGGGAAAAGTACAGCTGGTTTTATGAAATGGGATTTTATAAGTTTCCACCTTTACTCGAAAATTATAGCTAAAGAAAATGCCTATGACACGGAAACCACAGATTATATTGAAACAAATATCCAAAACCTACAAACTATACAATTCTGTATCTGACCATTTTATCGGAACTTTCCTACCGTTTTTTAGAAAACGGTACCTAAAATTTCAAGCGTTGCAGGATATCAACATGGAAGTTTATAATGGTGAAATTCTCGGGATAATCGGCCGCAACGGATCTGGAAAATCAACCTTGCTACGAATTGTTGCCGGTATTACCAAACCTACGGAAGGTGATGTTGAAGTTATTGGAAATGTAATCCCACTGTTTGAACTTGGTGCGGGATTTCACAGGGAACTTACCGGCAGGCTGAACATCCGGTATTATATGACAATGCTTGGGTTTGACAAGCACAGGTCGCAGGAAATTATGGAGGAGGCAATAGCTTTTGCTGATATCGGGCCATTTATCGATCAGCCCATCAAGACCTATTCCCGGGGTATGCGTGCCCGCCTGGCATTTTCTATCAGCATTTTTGTTAATCCTGATATACTTGTAATTGATGAAGTAATGGGGGTTGGTGATATGTATTTTAAGATTAAAAGCCACGAGAAAATGCGCGATCTCATTACTTCAGGTAAGACCATCCTTTTCGTGTCCCATTCCGAAAAGGAGGTAAAAAAAGTTTGTACACGCGCTGTGATGTTGCATCAGGGAAGGTTGATCAAGGATGGTGAGCCCGCAGAGATCCTGGATTATTATAAGAATTATTACAAATCAAAGAAAAATAAGGAAAAATACTTGGATCGTCAATAGTTAAAGTTTATCCCTTTGCATAATTGTTTGCATCAGTTTTTTTCTGATGGGAATTAAGAAGGTATTTTTAAGATGGACATCATCCTTGAAACATGAGTCGGGTAAAAAAATCATATTTTCGAAGTATCCTTTAAATATGGGTTCAAGGTTATTTTTTTTAATTGCATTTTTTAAGATGTTTATTTCACTTCTGTTTTTATAATTTGTTGATAGGGGTGGGGAAATAAAGATTAATTGGATATGTTTTTCTTTGCAGAAATCACTTATTTTCTTCAGATAATTAATTGAGAAATCAGATAATTCGAATTGACTTTGCGAATTTCTTCCCTGGTAGTTAAAATCATTAAGGGGTAGCAACTTGAAAAAATTAAAAATACTGAGCAAGGCCAATGGATGTCTGGCGATTTTTGTAATCACTTCTTTATCAAAATATTTTATATTTTTGAAAGTGTAAAAAGGTTTTACAAATCCCGAATAGGTTTTAACACGATCAAAATCATATCTGATTCCCCCCGGATGAATTACGTATAATATGCATGTTAACCCCGGGTTGTTTTCAACCACATTTCGCACAAGTATATAATTCCCGGCAAAGTTTACTGATCCAATGGTCGCCAAATGGTTTTTCCCCCTGTTTGGTTTAAAAATCTGCCTTGCAACGCTTCCTCCCAGGATCAGGGTATCGGAACCGATACCCGTTCTGCTTCGGTTCAGGATCTGATAAACATAGAACCATTTCAATCTGCTTGAAAAAATGTTTTCTGAAGAGAGCGCCCAGGTGCCAAAGATTTCGAGGAGCCCGACTAATATAAGCATAAAAAGACATATTTTCTTAAAAAGTTTCTTCATATTAAAACTGGAAATAGATAAATTCATTCTGGTTAAATACACCGAAATTGAGAATAATAAAACCAAGCATCAAATAGATTGCCCATCTGATTGCAATAGGTCTCCGGTTCAGCCAATCTTCTTTTTTTTCAATCCCTGCGGCATATTGGAATAACTCCATCATGACGATACAAGCAAGCAGAACAATAAAGTCCGGTTCACCGATCATCAGAGGCACCCATTTGAATGCAAAATTACCGCTTAATATTTTAATATAATTGATAGCATCACCAAACGATTGCAGTCTGAACATTAAAAACAGGATGGTGATAAACGAAAAAGTAAGAAGCATACTGGCAGAATTGTAAAGCCATTTTGGGGTTTTTTTTGCCATTTTTAACCGGAAATCCACCGTGATCAATTCATAATAGAAGGCCAATCCCATACTTAATCCGAAAATGAGGTATATCCAATTTGCGCCATGCCAGATTCCGAGAAACATAAAGGTAACAGCCACTGCATAAATTGTTGAAAACCTTCCCCAGTTGCGCCTGCTGTACGACACCGGCATAAAGAGGTAATCCCTGGCCCATGTCGAAAGGGAAATATGCCACCTCCGCCAGAATTCCGAAATGTTTTTGGATATAAATGGCCGGTTGAAATTGTCCATCAGGTCGAAGCCAAGCGTTTTAGCCGTACCGAGTGCGATGTTGGTATATCCTGCAAAATCGCAATATATCTGAAAGGTGAACAATACCATGCATAGTAACAGCTGATATCCACCGTATTCTGCCGGTTCTGCAAAAACCGGATCAACAGCTTTTGCAATCTTGTCGGCTATGGCAACCTTTTGAAAGTAACCCCATAAAATAAGAAAGAGCCCATTTTTAACCTGTTCATAATTAAAATTATGCTTTTGGCGGAATTGAGGAATGAGATGGTTTGCCCGTTCTATCGGGCCGGCTACCAGTTGCGGGAAGAAGGCGACATAGAGTGCGAAGATACCGGCATGATGCTCAGCTTTGGTCTTTTGCCAATAAACATCCAGCGTATAGCCAATCACCTGAAAGGTGTAAAATGAAATGCCCACAGGTAAAATAACATTTATTACAGGGAAACCCATACCGGATTGCAAGGATTCGAAAGCCTGGTTTATAGGATCGATGAGTAGCTGGTAATATTTGAAATATACAAGCATGCCCAGGATGATCGTAAGGTTTATTACCAGCCAGGTTTTTCTGATAAAGGGCCTGTCACTTTTTTCTATAAACAATGCTGATAAATAGCCACTGACAGATGTGACAAATATCAGGTACAGGTATTCAAATCTGAAGCTCGCGTAAAAATACCAGGAGGCTGTAAGCAACAATATCCATCTGTATTTGTGCGGTATGATGTAGTACGCTAAAAATACAACAGGGAAGAAAACAAGGAAATCGAGAGAATTAAATAACATAAATTTGGTTTTTCACCGTGCACTTACATGCATTATCCATAACGAAAATAGTGTATTATTTCCATTTTTTGAACGCTTACAAAAATAAACAGTTTAAATTTCCCAGATCATGTTGTTACACTTTTTTGAGGTATTCAATGCGTTTGGCGATCGCACGGCATTTGTAATTAAGGGTGTGAAATATACCTATTCAGATTTTTTAGGCAGGATATCAGCTATAGATTCTGCTATTAAAAATACGAATGCTGGTAAAGATGGAATACTTGCGATATGTACACCTGATCATATTGACACCTATGCTTCCATTTTTTCCACCTGGTTAAATGGATTTGCATATGTTCCATTGGATCCGGGGTTGCCTGCCAAACGGGTTGAGAGCATAATTTCGCAAACAGGAATAAAAGTCATTCTTTCCCCGGAAAAGGAGGTGAGTCATTGGATTGGGGAAGGTGTGAAGTTACAATATACCGGTAGCCTGCCTGATGGGAAAGGTATTGCAAAAGTTAATAATCCGGATATGAAAATGCCTGCATATGTGCTTTTTACATCCGGGAGTACGGGGATCCCCAAAGGGGTATGTATTTCATTCGGAAACCTGGAATCCTACTTCCGGGCATTTTTCGATCTGGGTTATCGCATCGAACCGCATGACAGGGTATTGCAAATGTTCTCACTCGGTTTCGATATGTCGGTAATGTCCTTTGGTGCCGGCTTGTGGAAAGGCGCCACTATTTACACTGTGCCTGATGGTGCTTTTAAAAATATGGAGATCATGAAGTTACTTGCGGATCAAAAAATTACGGTGGCATTGATGACCCCATCGGTGGTACGATCGGTTTCACATTGGTTGGACGAAATCCATCTGCCCTCCTTAAAATACAACATCTTTGCAGGTGAAGCCCTGCCCGTGGAATTAATGGTTCTATGGAAAAAATCGCTGCCTTGTGGCACCATCCATAATATTTACGGTCCTACTGAAGCACTTGGGTGTTTCAATTATGATTGCCCCATGCAAATAGAAAAATCAAAATCCGCCAATGGAATCATTTCAATTGGAAAACCGTTCCCGGGAATGCAGGCACGGTTAAAGAATATTGAACCGGAAGCCGGTGCCGGCAATAATTCCGGTGAGCTGTTGATTGGTGGGGATCAGTTGATGCCAGGCTACTGGAACAATCCTGATCAAAATGCATCGGCATTTCAAATGCTGGGTGAAGAACCGGGAAAATATTACCGTACGGGTGATATTTGTACCATAGACGAAGATGGGGATTATTTTTTTCTGGGCAGGACAGATCAGCAGGTAAAAGTTGACGGGCACAGGGTTGAATTGACTGAGATTGAATATCACCTGAAAAGCCTTCCTGACGTTATGGATGCCATTGTTATTTTCGATGAAACTGCATCGACAGGTGGAAGGGTCATGGCCTTTCTTACCCCAGCAACTGGTGAAAGGGAAAAGATCAGGACCGGACTTGTTAAACTGGTGCCGGCGTATATGGTACCTCATGAATTTATTTTTATGGATCAATTTCCCGTAAACCAGCATGATAAAACCGACAGACAAAAACTAATCGCTTTGGTGAATGATTGATCTGGAAAGCATACCGGGTGTGGTAATCCGGCAGGGGACAAACGAAGATATAGATTTTATAACTGAATCCTTGATCATGGCTTCGAAAGGCGGGACCTCGGTTTTTCCATATGAAAGGATTTTTGGTATTGAAGAAGAGGAATTTGCGATTATTTGTAATAACATACTTCGTGAAGACGTTCCGGGCAGCGAATTTTACTGTGGAAGCCATATGCTCTTTACGTACGATGAAGTGATAATAGCAGGTCTGTCAGCCTGGGTGGAGGGAAAATCCGGATATGGCAGCAATATGATCAAAGCCATGCTGCTATCAAGCTATATCGGACAGGAGCGATGGCTCAAAGGTCTGGAAGTACTTGAGGAAATATCAGTTATCGAAGGAAAAAGACAACCGGGTGTCATACAGATGGAATCCGCTTATAAAAAGTGGTCGGTTTTCAATTGGTTTCTGAAGGAAATTCAGGGTAAGGCTGGTGA
>JABMQA010000192.1 GCA_013203545.1 Bacteroidota bacterium | reverse complement strand
TCCCGTTATCGGTTACAACCTCCACTTCAATGGTCGGGTTTCCACGGGAGTCGAGGATTTGACGTGCATGCAAATTAATTATTGAACTCATTTTCTAATATTTTTGGTTAAACATTTTTCTTTTCATAAAAAAAGGACAAAGCCCCTAAACGCCTCATCCTTCCTGTTTTCAACTTATCGTATGATTCTTTTATTCAGGTTTTTTCTCCGCTTCACCATCTGCTGATTCCGGTTCTTTCTTTTCTTCCTCCACTTTGGCTTCAGGTACTTCAGTTGTAATCTCTTCAACTACCTCTTCTTTTGCTTCAGCTTCAACAGCCTCTTCTTTCGCTTCAGGTTTTACGGGTTCCTCTACCTTTTCTTCAACTACCGGTGCAACTTCTACCTCTTCCGATACTTCAGGTGTCTCCACAGGTATTTCCTGTTCTTTTTCAGCCACCTCAACAATTGCTTTCGTTTCGGCGGTCTGTTCTTTGGCTTTACCAGAACCTCTTCTTCTTTTTCTCTTTCCGGCTGCTTTTTGTTCAGCAATCCCACCAGCAAGCATAAGTTCGTTAAAATCAACCAACTCAATAAAATACATTTCTGCATTATCACCCAGCCTGTTCCCCATTCTTATAATACGGGTATAACCACCAGGACGATTTGCTATCTTTGTTGAGATTTCCCTGAACAACTCATTAACAGCATCCTTACTTTGCAGATGGCTAAAAACCATTCTGCGTGAATGTGTAGTATCTTCCTTGGATCTGGTAAGAAGTGGTTCAACATATTTTCTAAGGGCCTTTGCTTTGGCAACAGTAGTGGTTATTCTTTTATGCATAATCAAAGAAGTAGCCATATTCGACAACATTGCCTTGCGGTGAGCACTCGTTCTACTTAAATGATTGAATTTCCTGCGATGTCTCATTGTTCAATTATTCCTTATCAAGTTTGTATTTAGATACATTCATTCCGAACTCCAGGTTTTTCGATTTTACCAACTCCTCAAGCTCGGTGAGTGATTTCTTTCCAAAATTCCTGAATTTCAACAAATCATTTTTATTAAAGGCAACCAGGTCACCTAGGGTTTCCACATCTGCAGCCTTCAGGCAATTAAGTGCCCGTACAGATAAATCGAGATCCACCAGTTTGGTTTTTAGAAGTTGACGAACATGAAGTGAATTTTCATCAAATTCCTCGGTAACATTCTTCTCTTCGGTTTCCAGGGTTATTTTCTCATCCGAAAACAACATAAAATGATGGATCAGAATCTTTGCTGCCTCTTTCAAAGCGTCTTTCGGATGAACCGATCCATCGGATTGAATTTCCAAAACCAGCTTTTCGAAGTCGGTTTTTTGCTCAACCCTGTAGTTTTCGATCTTAAACTTAACGTTCTTAACAGGTGTATGAATCGAATCCAATGCAATGGTGCCGATGGGTGCATTCAAAATCTTATTCTCATCAGCCGGAACATAACCCCTGCCTTTATTGATGGTGATCTCCAACGAAAGCTTAACAGATGGATCCATGCTGCAGATCAAGACCTCAGGATTAAGCACCTGAAATACTGAAAGGTACTTATTGATGTCGCCAGCCCTGAAGTCTTCCTGTCCGGAAATAACCACATGAACTTTTTCACTGTTCTCTTCTTCAACAAGTCGTTTAAACCTTATTTGTTTGAAGTTGAGTATGATTTCGGTAACATCCTCTACTACGCCTTTTATTGTTGAAAACTCCTGATCAACTCCTTCAATCTTTACCGATGTAATAGCAAAGCCTTCCAATGATGATAGAAGAATCCGCCGTAATGCGTTTCCAATTGTAATACCGAATCCTGGTTCCAAAGGTCGAAATTCGAAACTCCCTTTGTAATCGTCAGATTCGACCATTATTACCTTATCCGGCTTCTGAAATGCTAAAATTGCCATGATTTAAACCTTTTGGTTTTTAATGATTGAAAAAATTTAAAATTACTTGGAGTACAACTCAACAATGAGCTGCTCGTTAATGTTCTCCGGTATCTCAGCCCGTTCGGGATAATTCAGAAATTTTCCGGCCATTTTGTCTTCATCCCATTCCATCCAGGAATAAGCATTGCCCCTACCTGAAAGGGATTCGGTGATAACTTCCAGTGATTTTGATCTTTCCCTAACACCAATTATGTCGCCAGGACGAATAGCATAGGATGGAATGTTTGCTACAGTACCATTTACAGTGATATGACGATGGCTAACCAATTGCCGGGCTGCTGCCCTTGTTGGGGCAATTCCAAGCCGATATACCATATTGTCGAGTCTTGCTTCGATAAGCTGAAGCAAAACCTCACCGGTAACGCCTTTTCTATGGCTGGCCCTGATAAAGGTGTTGCGAAACTGCTTCTCTAATATTCCGTATGTGGCCTTTGCTTTTTGCTTTTCGGCTAATTGCACGCCATATTCGGAAACTTTTTTACGCCTCTTATTTTGCCCATGCATTCCGGGTGGAAAATTTTTCTTCTCGAAATGTTTATCAGCACCGTAGAGGGGTTCTCCAAATTTCCTTGAGATCTTTGTTTTTGGCCCAATGTATCTTGCCATTTTCTTATATTACTTTAAGTTTGTTTTCAATTCAAAAAATATGTTATACCCTCCGGCGCTTTGGCGGACGGCATCCATTATGTGGCAATGGTGTTACGTCGTTGATTTCGGTAACTTCAATGCCAGACGAATGGAGTGTCCTGATAGCTGATTCGCGTCCTGAGCCAGGACCCCTTACATAAACCTTTACTTTTCGCAATCCCAAATCATAGGCAACCTTAGAGCAATCTTCGGCGGCTGTTTGGGCAGCATAAGGAGTATTCTTTTTCGAACCCCTGAATCCCATCTTACCTGACGAAGACCAGGAAATAACCTGCCCTATATTGTTGGTAAGGGTTACAATAATGTTGTTAAATGAAGCACTGATGTATGCCCTGCCATAGGGTTCCACCTTTACAACTCTTTTTTTTGTGCTTTTACCTTTTGTCGTTTTAGCCATATCTGATTAAACTTTCTATTTCTGCAGATAAATAATAAATTCCGAAAGAATTTGCATCAACCTTTCGGTGCCTTCTTTTTATTAGCAACGGTCTTTTTTCTTCCCTTACGGGTACGCGCATTGTTTTTGGTTGTCTGACCACGAAGCGGCAGACCAATACGGTGACGGATACCACGGTATGTTCCGATATCCTTTAACCGTTTAATGTTCATCTGGATTTCAGATCTGAGCGCGCCTTCCACTTTATAATCATCACTTATGATGCTTCTAATCCTGTTTTGCTCATCATCATCCCAATCCTGAACTTTTTTGTGGATGTCAACTTCTGCCTTTTCCAGAATTTCCTGCGCCATGCTGCTGCCAATCCCGTAAATGTAGGTTAGGCCAATGACGCCTCTTTTGTTTTTTGGTAAATCGATACCTGCAATACGTGCCATATATTGATATTTTTTATTTTTTTAACCCTGTCTTTGCTTGTACTTAGGATTTTTCTTGTTGATTATGTACAACCTGCCCTTACGGCGCACGATCTTACAATCTGCTGTTCTTTTCTTTATTGATGCTCTGACTTTCATTTTATACTCGAATTTACTTGTATCTGAATGTTATTCTTCCTTTCGACAAATCGTATGGCGACATGGCAATTTTTACACGGTCGCGCGGCAATATCTTGATATAGTGCATCCGCATTTTCCCTGAAATATGCGCCGTTATTATATGGCCATTTTCCAGCTCAACCCTGAACATAGCATTTCCCAATGATTCAATCACTGTTCCATCCTGTTCTATTACCGCTTGTTTTGCCATTCTGATAAAATGTTTTTCGTTGTGCTTGTGTTGCTATTTCTATTTTTTTAAAACCTCTTCAATATAATCAAATGTGGATAAAATTTCAGCTTTGTCGCGCCTGACCACTACATCGTGTTCATAATGTGCAGAAGGCATTTTATCAGCAGTTCTGATGGTCCAACCATCATTTTCCTGGATTACCTTCTTACCACCCAGGTTGATCATCGGTTCGATGGCCAGTACCATCCCTTCTTTCAACTCCTTGCCATTTCCACGTCTGCCAAAATTTGGAACTTCAGGTTTTTCATGAAGATTTCTTCCCAATCCATGACCAACCAGATCACGAACAACTGAATAACCAAATCCTTCAACATATGCCTGCACTGCATTTCCGATATCACCAATACGTTTCCCGGCAACTGCATTTTCAATCCCACGATACAACGACTCTTTGGTACGCTGCATCAACATCAGCACTTTTTCTTCTACATTTCCCACAGCAAACGTGTATGCCGAATCGCCAAAATATCCGTTTTTCTTCACCCCACAATCTATCGATACAATATCCCCATCCTCGATTATCCGTTTAGATGGAATACCGTGTACAACAACCTCGTTTACCGAGATACAGAGTGAGGCCGGAAAACCATGGTATCCCTTGAAGCCCGGAACCGCTTTATGGTCCCGGATAAACGCTTCGGCAATTTTATCCAGTGCTTTTGTAGATACACCGGGTTGAATGTGCCTGGCTACCTCAGCTAAAGTTTTACCAACAAGTAAAGAACTTTCCCTTATTAACTCAATTTCTTCTTCGGTCTTTATCAAAACCATAAAGAACTCCTGTTTTCAATATTACATCCCGCCACCGGAACGCCCTTTGATTCTTCCTGATTTTGTCAATCCGTCATAGTGACGCATCAACAGATGGCTTTCGATTTGCTGAAGCGTATCCAGCACAACACCAACAAGAATAAGCAATGAAGTTCCACCGTAAAACTGCGCAAATTGTTGATTTACCCCGAATAAACTGACAATTGCAGGCATTATAGCAACGAAACCCAGGAACATTGATCCCGGAAAAGTAATCCTCGACATAACCGTATCAATAAATTCAGCAGTTCTGCGGCCTGGTTTTACACCGGGAATAAATCCTCCGTTTTTCTTCATGTCCTCGGCCATCTGATTCGGATTAACAGTAATGGCAGTGTAAAAATAGGTAAATATTACTATCATCAGGAAAAACACGAAATTATACCACAATCCGTTAATGTTGGTAAATGTCGAAGCAAAACCTGAAAGTGTTTCTGATTGTGCATATTGTGCAACTGTGAGGGGCAGAAACATTATGGCCTGCGCGAAAATAATCGGCATTACACCGGCTGCATTAACTTTAAGTGGAATGTACTGTCGTACTCCTCCGTATTGTTTATTTCCTACAATCCGTTTGGCATATTGCACCGGTATCCTTCTGGTTCCCTGCACCAATAATATGGTTAATAATACCACACCAACCAGGAGAATAATTTCAATCACGAATACAACCAGTCCGCCACCTTGTTCTTCCATTCTCGAAATAAACTCAGCAAATAATGCAAACGGAAGTCTGGCAATAATACCAATCATAATGATAAGAGAAATACCGTTTCCGATTCCTTTATCCGTAATCTTTTCACCTAACCACATAACAAACATCGAACCTGCTGTAAGCATGATGATGGATGAAAGGCCGAAAAATGAAAGGATAGAGTGAGAGGTTACATTCGGGTTGAACGGGTAAATTGCTTCAGGGGGAAGTTGCCCAACAAGATTTGCAATGTATGCAGGTGATTGGAAAATAAGAATGATTACCGTAAGATAACGTGTAATCTGGTTTATTTTCTTTCTTCCACTTTCACCCTCTTTTTGCAGCCGCTGGAAATATGGAATGGCCATACCCAACAACTGAACAACAATAGATGCAGAGATATAGGGCATGATGCCCAGCGCGAAAATTGAAGCATTGGAAAATGCACCACCCGAAAACATGTTTAACAAACCCAACAGTCCACTGGATGTTTGCTGCTGCAAAGCATCAAGCATATCGGGGTCAACACCCGGAAGCACAACATAAGATCCAAGACGATACAGCAGGACAATTCCCAATGTAAAAGCGATCCTGTTTCTCAGGTCCTCTATTTTAAATATATTTCGTAAGGTTTCAATAAATTTTTTCATTCAGAATTAGATTTTTGTTGCAACACCACCGTTAGCTTCTATTGCTGTAATGGCAGTTTCTGAAAATGCATGCGCCGTAACTTCGATTTTTGATTTCAATTCGCCTCTTCCCAAAATCTTGATAAGATCTTTCTTTTGGGCAAGACCATTTTGGATCAACACCTCCAGGTCGAATATGGATATATTCTTTTCCTCATTCAGTTTTTGCAGTGTATCAAGGTTGATTCCATGATATTCCTTGCGATTGATATTTTTAAATCCGCCTTTCGGAACACGTCTGTAAAGCGGCATTTGACCTCCTTCGAATCCCGGTTTACGACTATAACCCGACCTTGACTGGGCACCTTTATGCCCTCTTGTAGCCGTTCCTCCCCTGCCGGAACCCTGACCCCGTGCTATACGCTTTCTATTCTTTATTGAACCTTTTGCTGGTTTAAGATTACTCAGATCCATGATTTGTATCAATTATGCTAATTTATACTTCTTCTACTTTAAGCAAATGCTTTACTTTTTCGACCATGCCTACAATTTGTGGGCTGGCATTAACTTCAATTTCCTGGTTCATTCTGTGAATCCCAAGAGCCTGGAGAGTTTTTTTCTGCCTACCGGGACGTCCGATTGCGCTTCTTACC
Organism: Bacteroidota bacterium; assembly: GCA_013203545.1. Taxonomy (GTDB): domain Bacteria; phylum Bacteroidota; class Bacteroidia; order Bacteroidales; family 4484-276; genus JABMQA01. The sequence goes on along the minus strand of JABMQA010000192.1, from coordinate 4,503 downwards.
TGTTTAATTTTCAGCTTCTTCATTACCGTAAGTTTTTCGTTGTTTTAACCATTAAAAACCTGTTCAAGCTCAATACCCCTTAATTGGGCAATGGTATAGGGGTCACGCATTTGCAACAATGCATTGATGGTTGCCTTTACAACGCTGTGCGGATTTGACGAACCTTTGGATTTGGCAAGTACATCCTTAATGCCTACACTCTCGAAAACTGCACGCATAGCACCACCGGCAATTACTCCGGTACCAGGCGCTGCCGGTTTCATAAAAACATATGCACCACTATATTTCCCATAGGCTTCATGCGGCAGCGTTCCATGCAAAACAGGCACCTTAACCAGGTTTTTCTTGGCATCGTCGATACCCTTTGCAATGGCAGCAGTTACCTCTTTCGCCTTACCAAGGCCATGGCCAACCACACCATTTTCGTTTCCTACCACGACAATTGCCGAGAAACTAAAGGTACGCCCACCTTTTGTAACTTTGGTTACCCTCTGGATACTAACAAGCTTATCCTTAAATTCGATTTCGCTTGACTTTACTCTTTTTATGTTTACGTTTGCCATAATTCGTTAAAATTTTAATCCGCCTTTTCTAACAGCCTCCGCCAATGATTTAACCCTGCCGTGATACAAATAACCATTTCTGTCGAATACAACTGTGGTAATTCCTGCATCTTTAGCTTTTTGAGCAATTAATGCCCCTACCTTTGTTGCCTGAACCAATTTGGTTACTTTCTCACCTGCCATATCTTTACTTTTTGACGAAGCCGCCACTAGCGTTTGTCCTGCAAGGTCGTCAATAACCTGGGCGTAAATTTCTTTATTGCTCCTGAATATTGTCAACCTTGGGCGCTCAGGTGTTCCGGAAATTATTTTCCGAATCCGCTGTTTAATTCTAAACCTACGGTAATTTTTTCTGTTTTTTATAGCCATTTCAAAATGGGATTTTAACTTCTATAAAAGATTATACTCTAACTATTAACTAGCAGCAGCTTTACCTGTCTTACGCTTAATTTCTTCACCCTGGTACTTAATACCTTTACCCTTATAAGGTTCAGGTTTTCTGAGCGACCTGATCTTAGCAGCCACCTGGCCTACCAGTTGCTTATCAACAGAGGTCATTGTAATGGTTGGGTTTTTACCACGTTGGGTAACAGTTTCTACCTTAATTTCTTCAGGTAAAATAAATATGATGTTGTGCGAAAAACCCAACGACAATTCCAACTGTTGTCCTTCTGCCTTTGCTTTGTAGCCTACACCTACCAATTCCTGAACAATTTTAAACCCCTCGGTAACACCTTTTACCATATTTGCAATAAGCGACCTGTACAAGCCATGCATAGATTTATGCCTTTTTTGATCTGTTGGTCTCTCAACAGTGATTACACCATCTTCAATATTAATCTTAATATCAGGATCAACCTGTTGCTCAAGTGTTCCAAGAACTCCTTTTACGGTTACCAGGTTTTTATCCGATATCTTGATTTCCACACCATTCGGGATACTTATTGGTAATTTTCCTATACGTGACATATCTTAAATCTCCTTATATTTTAGCTGACGTAACACAAAACTTCACCACCAATATTTTCCCGCCTAGCTTCCTTGTCTGTCATCAAACCACGTGATGTACTAATGACAGCAACTCCGAGTCCATTCAATACCCTTGGCAATTCATCAGCGCCCACATATTTTCTTAACCCGGGCCGACTTACCTTATCGATTGAAGTAATGGCTGAAAGTTTTGTTACCGGATGATATTTCAATGCAATTTTTATTACACCAGGAAATTTCTCATCCTCAAATTTGTAATTCAAAATATAACCTTTACTAAAAAGTATTTTTGTAATTTCCTTTTTCAGTTTCGAAGTAGGAATTTCCACGATACGGTGGTTGGCCATTATGGCATTCCTTATTCTTGTCAAATAATCTGATATCGGATCAGTAATCATATCTTATAAACTTTTATATTTTTCGACAACTAAAATTTACCAGCTCGACTTTTTTATGCCGGGGATTAATCCCTGCAATGCCATTTCCCTGAAGTTTATCCTTGACAGGCCAAACATTCTCATATAACCCTTGGGCCGGCCACTTAACTTACACCGGTTGTGCATGCGTACCGGTGAAGCATTTTTAGGAAGCTTCTGCAAACCTATATAATCACCTTCTGCCAGTAATTCGGCACGTTTTTTAGCATATTTTTCAACAAGTTTCGCCCTTTTGACTTCTCTTGCTTTCATTGACTCTTTTGCCATGGCTTACTGAGTATTTCTGTTTTTAAATGGAATTCCAAATTCTTTAAGCAGTGCATATGCTTCCCTGTCGGTATTTGCACTGGTAACAAATGTGATATCCAAACCATTGATTTTATTCACCTTGTCGATATGGATCTCAGGAAAAATAATCTGCTCAGTTACACCCAGGGTATAATTTCCACGCCCATCAAACCCTTTGTCGTTAACTCCCCTGAAGTCCCTGACACGCGGAATGGCCACAGAAATTAACCTATCGAGAAATTCATACATTTGAACGCCTCTAAGGGTAACCCTAACACCAATCGGCATACCTTTTCTCAACTTAAAGTTTGAGATATCCTTTTTTGATTTGGTGGAAACTGCTTTCTGGCCTGCGATTGCGGTCATTTCGTTAATACCAAAATCGATGAGTTTCTTATCTGCAATGGCATCACCCAAACCCTGATTAATGGATATTTTCTTCAACTTGGGGGCCTGCATTGGCGATGTGTACTCGAACTGCTTCACTAATGCAGGAAGGATGTCGTTTTTGTACTTTTCTTTTAATCTAGGAATATAGCTCATTATTTAATTACCTCCCCTGATTTTTTTGAGTAACGTACCGATTTTCCAGATTTCGCATCAACTTTGTGACCTATCCTGGTAGCATTGCCTGCACCATCTACGATCATTAGGTTGGAAATATGGACCGGTGCCTCTTTTTTAATAATACCACCCTGAGGATTGTCGGCACTAGGCTTGGCATGTTTTGTTACCATATTGATACCCTCGACGATGGCTTTTTTCTTTTTCGCATCCAAGACCAGGACTTTACCTTGCTGGCCTTTTGATTCGCCTGAAACAACCATTACGTTGTCACCCTTTTTGATATGTAATTTCTGTTTTGTCATTTCCTGTTCTTCATAAGTTTTACAGCACTTCGGGTGCTAAAGAAACGATTTTCATATATTACTTTTCCCTCAGTTCACGGGCAACGGGACCAAAAATACGGGTACCCATCATTTCGCCAGCGGCATTCAGAAGTACTACAGCGTTATCGTCGAATCGGATATAAGAACCATCGTTGCGACGTATTTCCTTTTTCGTTCTAACAACAACAGCTTTGGATACAGTTCCTTTTTTAATGTTACCGGAGGGAATTGCACTTTTTACTGTTACTACGATGGTATCGCCAATGGTAGCATATCTCTTTCTTGTTCCGCCAAGAACATTGATACAAAGTACAATCTTTGCACCACTGTTGTCAGCTACACCCAGTCTGGATTCTTTCTGTATCATGATTATTTAGCCCTTTCAATAATTTCTACTAATCTCCAACATTTGTTCTTGCTTAATGGCCTGGTTTCCATTATTCGAACAGTATCACCGATATTGCAATCATTATTTTCGTCATGCGCAGAAAACTTGGTGGTTTTTTTCACAAACTTTCCATATTTTGGATGCTTCACCCTTCTTTCAACCTGTACCACAATGGATTTTTCCATTTTGTTACTAACGACCAGGCCGGTTCTTTCTTTTCGGAGCGATCTTGTTGCTTTGCTTTCCATTCTTATTTCTGATATTTAATATTTTCAGACAAGCTGCCTTTTGTGTATTTCTGTTTTCAATCTGGCGACCGTTCTTCGGTAATCCTTTATTTTATTCGGATTTTCCAATGGAGAAACGGCATGATTGAGTTTAAGCTTGGTGAGTTGTTTTTGCTCCTCTTCCAATCGTTCGAGTAAGTCTTCGTTTGACAACTCTATTATTACACTTTGTTTCATTTTTGCGCGATTAATTATTCGACGTAATCTCTTCTTACAATAAACTTGGTTAACACCGGTAGTTTCTGAGCCGCAAGGCGTAAGGCCTCTTTAGCAACCTCCAGTGGTACGCCTTCTGCTTCGAACAAAATGCGCCCGGGGTTAACTCTGGCTACAAAATACTCAGGTGCACCTTTACCTTTTCCCATTCGTACCTCAGCAGGTTTCTTTGTAACTGGTTTATCTGGGAAAATTTTAATCCAAAGCTGACCTTCACGTTTCATATGACGTGTTACGGCCTGCCGGGCAGCTTCGATTTGACGTCCGGTTATCCAGGCAAATTCAAGGGATTTAATACCGAATGATCCGAATGCCAATTGGTTGCCCCGATTTGCATTACCCTTCATTTTCCCCTTTTGCTGCTTCCTGTATTTTGTTTTCCTTGGCTGTAACATTTTCTTTTATTTAATATCCAAGTTTACTTTCTTCTTCTTTGAGGGGGAC
>JABMQA010000191.1 GCA_013203545.1 Bacteroidota bacterium | reverse complement strand
TCTGCCATCGTCAGTGCGCTTTATCTTAAATGCAACATCGTATGGAATATCGTTTTTTATGAGGTTATCGAGTGCGGCATCCAGCGTAGCCCTGTATTCCGGTAGCGGTATTTGTTGAATTTCATTTTTCGTAAATTCATTATCACTAATACCATAGATTTTCTTTGCACCCAGGGAAGCCACAACTGAATTATTATTCAGGTCAATTTCCCAAAATCCGATTTTTGCAATACGTTCGGTCCGGTTCAACCTTTTATCGTTGATCTTAACTTTTTTTCTGCAATCAACAAGCTCCTGCTGCAGGGAGTCAATGTTTTCGTTTGATTCGTGTGATAAGGGATCATTGATTTTTAAACACAGACTTTCAATCATTTTTTCGGCTTCTGCAAGCTTTGATTGCAGGATTTTTACCTCACCTTCCAGGGCTTGTTGTCTGTTTTTTGGTTGTTCCATAATTCATAGTAGTGTAGTGGTCGTTTGTAGGTCAATGTGCTATCCGGTGTATTTTTCAGTTTTGGTTAACATAAACGAAATTACCCAGGATTGAGTATTTATTTGATATGAAGAAAGAAAATAAGTTTTGCTACATCAAATGAATTATAATTTTGGGGAATAATGCCTTTTGAGCCATTTACTCAATCCGTCAAAACCCGGGAACAGTACACGTTCATTGATGTTTACCTGGTCAAGTTTATCCCTGATTTCCCATTTCATTTCGCTGGGTATCCTGATCCTGAAATATAGATCCGGCAGCTTCAGGAGCCATTCATCCAGGAGTGATGTGGCATGCGACATAAACGTAAAAATGGCAAACTGGTTAACAATTCTTGAATCAAGTGAGGGTGACTCGAAGGCAACAACAAATTCTGATTTTTCCTTGGAAAGTTCAGCAAGGTTATCGTATAGCTCGCTTAGCATCTCGGTTGTAAAACTGTTCGATCCGATTTCTGTGAGTTTATTTCTTAATTTGTCCGGAAGGTGGTCTTTCAGCGCTTCATAATTTAAGGCCCAAATGATGCCATCATTATTGAATTTTTCAATCTCGGCTGTCGCAAAATGCAATGCAACATAGGGTGAATAGGTCCAATCAAGCAGTCTTGTGGGCAGACCATGATGCTGGGCAAGCGCAAGCCAGTCCCAGTCGGTATTGTTGGCAATATCAGGGCGGTGTGAGTATTTTTTAAAATTCCGCAACAGGTGAAACTCAAGCTCCTCACAGTTGCTGCCCAGGCGTATCAGGGATGTTGTCATTTCGTAATCAAAAATGGATAAGCCCCTGTAGATATATGGCGATCGTATTCTTCCGATCTTTTCGTTGAAAGAATCGTGGAACAACAATTCCTGCAGGTCGGTCCACGATTTGGGAGTGAGTTCCTTTTTTAGTTTCATCGGTAGCAAAGCTAATTACATTATTAATAAAATGGGGGTGAAAGATGAATAAAATTGCAAAAAAAGAGGCTACCTCCTCAAAAATGCTTTTTATAATAACCTCAATAATGTTAATTACTCAAAATAATTCGCGTATTTTTATCGTCGCTTAAATCTGGAATTATGTGGCGTTTTTTTACATTTCTTTTGGTATTTGGATCGGTGTCCTCCTGGGCTCAAACCCAAATCGAAAATCCAAAAAGTTATTTTTGTAACCATGCTTTATCAGCCCTATTGGTCGATGGAAATATAGATGATCTGGCATGGCAGGATGCAGAATGGTCGGATAAATTCCTGGATATTGAGGGTATTCGGAAGCCGGTTCCACAACTTGAAACAAGGATGAAAATGCTATGGGACACGAACGCGTTGTATATTGCTGCCGAATTGGCGGAACCGCAAATCTGGGCCAATATCACCGAAAGGGACGATATTATTTACCTCGATAACGATTTCGAGGTTTTTATAGACCCGGATGGGGATAACCACAATTATTTTGAATTGGAGGTCAATGCTTTTGGAACGGAGTTCGACCTGTTTCTGAGCAGGCCTTACCATGCTGGCGGGAAACCCTTAATAGGATTTGATATCAGTGGATTGCAGACGGCTGTTGCCATTGATGGAACAATAAATAATCCGCAGGATAAAGATATCAAATGGACCATTGAGATTGCCATCCCATGGGAATCGATGCTTATGTTTGCTCCGGGCAAGCGTCCACCCAAACCAGGTGATACCTGGCGGATGAACTTTTCGAGGGTGCAATGGACAACAGAAGTGATTGATGGTAAATATGAAAAAATAATCAACGTCAATACCGGGAAACCATTGGCTGAAAACAATTGGGTGTGGTCACAACAAGGCGCTGTTAATATGCACATGCCTGAAATGTGGGGATACGTTACTTTTGTTGATGAACCCTACCTGGCATCAGGTGATTTTCATGATGTTGATCCATATTTCTCCTACAAAATGTTGCTCGTAAGTCTTTTCTATCAACAAAAGTGGTTTTTCGATGATCATGGTTTTTATGCCACATCGGTGGATCAGTTACAACTGGAAAGGGGTGAGCTGAAATATGAACCGGTTATAGAAGCAACAGGAATTCACTTCTTGATACAGGCCACCACATTTGATGGGACCAAAATTTTTATTGATCAGGAAAAACGAATATGGACAAAAACCGGCCAAAATGATTAACAGAATGAAAAACATTTTTATAAAATCCATATTTTTTTTAATCCTGATATCTCTCCTGAGCGATTGTAAAAATCCCTCAAAACAGCGAGATTTAAAACTGTGGGTATGGATGCATGCTGATAAGTCCAGGTCGTTACCCGATTGGAAAGATGATTTCGCTTTACTTGATGATTTGGGGATATCAGGTGTGCTGATAGGTGCGGATACTTCTGTATTGCAAATGGTAATTCCTGTTGCCAAAAAATACGGCATTGAAGTTCATGCCTGGTTCTGGACCATGAACCGTAGAGATGCCGACACCTCCTGGTTGAGTGTGAACAGGCTTGGCAAATCCCTTGCGCAACAAAAAGCATACGTTGGTTATTATAAGTTTATGTGCCCGGCGTTACCGGAAGTTAAAGCTTTCATCAAAGAAAAGATGAACGGGCTTTTAAAGATTGAGGGGTTAAAGGGAATTCATATGGATTATGTGAGGTATGTGGATGCCATTTTACCATTGGGATTACAACCAAAATATGGCTTGAAACAGGATAGGGTTTATCCTGAATTTGATTATGGGTATCATCCATATTTACGTCAACAATACATGGATAAAACTGGTTTTGATCCTTTGCTCATGAAAGATGCCGGGGATAATGAGGATTGGTTTCAATTTCGTCTGGATGCATTGAACAACACAGTGGCAGCATTGCGTGACCATATCCATCAGAAAGGAAAAATGGTTACTGCCGCTGTATTTCCAACACCGGCCATGTCCCGCGAAATGGTTCGGCAGGAGTGGGACAAATGGGATCTGGATAGTTATTTCCCCATGGTTTATCATAATTTTTACAACAAAGGCACAGATTGGATCAAGGATGTTGTAATGGAAAACAGGAAATGTATTCCCGAAGGAATAAATATTTATTGTGGATTGTATTTACCTGCATTGAAGAATGGAAATGATTTGCAGGACGCCATGATAGCAGCCGCTGAGGGTGGGGCGGATGGTATTGCCTTTTTCGAGTTTCGCACTATCGATGAACAAATGGCAGATGAAATCCGGATGTTCTCTCGCAGAAGTCTCAGCCGAACGCTGGCGCATTAGAAATTGATGCTGCAAAAATAAGTGTCATGGTATTGTTTTAAGTTTCAGGTTTCAGGTTTCAGGTTTCAAGTTCCAGGTTTAGCCCTCTGAATCCATCGCAGGAGGTCTTTATGCTCCC
>JABMQA010000190.1 GCA_013203545.1 Bacteroidota bacterium | reverse complement strand
GCCCAGTACTGAAAGACATCCCCAACACTGAAATTAAAATAGTCCTCGAATGTGGGTGGAGTATTTCCAATTCGTGCGGTTCCAGTGTGCAATCCAACCAGCTGGTAGTACTGTATTATCGAATCCTTTAACGGATATTTAATAATTCCATGATGCTTTGCAAGGATAATCTCATCTCCATCAGATAGTGCAATGGTTTTAACTGAATCAATAACGCCAGGTAGAATTTCTGCGGAAGATACTTGAGACACCCAGGCAGTAACAGCATTCAGGGTATCATACAGCCATGACTGGTTTGTGCTTGCATCAGGTATAATCACATAGCTGCCGGTATCACGAAACCAGATGTGACCGGCATTCAGAAGATGAACCTCTTTCTGTAAAAAATTCGGATATCTCGCGAAGTAGAATTCGTCTGCGTCCACAAAATAGCAGCTAAACGTAGTGCTACCCTGGCAGGTGTCGCAATAACTGATTACCGTATTTAAAAAATAAACAGGGTATCCTGCTTCATTGGAAACGGAATCAACTTTTACTGTGTTGTCGATCAATTCAGCAGTATCGCTTTTAAAATAGTAAATGTAATCCGGATTAACGGGTTGCCAGTTTTGGGCAAAGATGGTAATGGGTAAAGTGAGCGCGATGAGTAAAAGTGCGTTTTTCATAGTAGTATTTTTTTTTAGTAAGTAAAAGCGATGTGTAATTATAATAGCATCATAATGCAAATATAGAAAAACTATCCAAATTACTGTTGTCCGGGAGAAAATGTGATGTTGTTAATAGATTCTTCGCTACACTTCGTTTCGCTCAGAATGACAGAGGGTTATATTTTTTCGGAGGCCTTGGTTGGCGGCTTTACCGCCAACCAAGGCCTCCCCTCATCATTTAAATGTAACATATTGTCATTCTGAGCGTAGCGAAGAATCTATAAATATTAACCGGACAACAATATATCCATATGTACAAATTTTCAACAATGTTTATTTCCACTGACCAAAAATTCAAAGTTTATTTTTTGATATTGTCGATTAACTATTTTATAACTATCTGGCATTATGTTGTGAAATTTCACAGAATAATTGTATCTTGCAACAATTGTAAAAATGATTTTTAATAATTCAGGTTATGGGAGAGATACCAGTTAGGGCGTTTCGCAGAATTCTCAGGAATTTCGAAAGAGAGCTCAATGTTCAGAATCAATCAGGTTGCTGTTGCGGAATAACAATAACCCAATGCCACACCTTAATGGAACTTGATATTGAGGACAATATCACACTTAATGAATTGGCAGCAAGAATTCACCTTGATAAAAGTACAGTAAGCCGCACGGTGGAAAGCCTGGTGAATAAGGGACTGATTGAGCGTACCATCCCGAAAAGTAACCGGCGTACTACCCTTATTACTTTAACAATGGAGGGTAAAGAGGTTTGCAATTCTATTAACTCGGGTAATGATATATATTTCGGCGAAGTATTATTTGCATTACCGGTCGATCTTCGAAGTGCATTTTATGAAGGATTTGAAGCAGTAGTTAATGCAATGACGAAACTTAATGCATCCACCCGATCATGAACAATTAACAATATTTTAATTTACCGGACGTTTCAATAATTAATAAAAGTTGTATCTTGCAACAATTTTAATTAACAACATTAAAAAACAAGAATTATGAAACGTACATTATTTGTAATTGTGGTTACATTCCTGATGTGTTCCTTTACCCATGCGGAGGAACTGAAATGGTACTCCTGGAATGAGGGTTATGAACTGGCCAGGAAAGAAAAGAAACCCATGCTGATCTTTGTGCAGGCTTCATGGTGTCATCAATGCAAGCGGCTGAACGACAAAACGTTCAATAATGAGGAGATTATTCCTCTAATTGCTCAGGATTTTATTCCTGTTAAATTCGACATTGAAGCTGAAGAAGAATATTTATTTGGAGACACTAAGGTAAGCGGGCTGGATCTTCTAACGGCTATTTCCAGTGAGTCAATTATGGGAATACCAACTACTATCTTCTGGATCGCAGATGCTAAAAAAGTAAAGCCGGTGGCCGGATTGAAAGATCCCGATGAAATGAAGGAATTACTGGCCGCTAACCGGGAAAAACAATAAGAATGATACCTCTTCTTACATTTTTGCTGTATGCTGTAACTTTTTGTACACAGGCATCCGGATCAATGAGTTTATTACCCTCCTGGCCGGATGCCGGTCCCCCGCTTATTTTTGAGATTTCCGGATTGGGGAATGGATACAGTTCGCCCACGATAGCCAGCGACCGGATTTATGTTACCGGAGAAACTGATCACATTGGGTATTTATACACCTATGATCTTACAGGAAAATTAATTTGGAATGCCACCTATGGTGAAGAATGGACAATTAGTTATCCGGGGTCAAGATCTGCGCCTACCCTGGCTGGCGATCTTCTTTACATCTGTTCAGGAATGGGAGAGATAATCTGTTTCGAAGCCATGAGTGGCAATAAGAGATGGTCAATCAATCTTCTGAAGGATCTGGGGGGTGTCAATGTTACGTTTGGCTATTCCATACCCCTGCTGGTGGATGGCGAAATACTCTATTGTTCTCCTGGTGGCGAAGAAAACAATATCGTTGCTTTAAACAGATTTACAGGAAAACTGATATGGAGTTCACCGGCAAAAGAGGAAACCGCCGGATACGGATCCCCACTGTTGATTGAATTGCCTGCACGGAAAATCCTGGTAACCTCTTCAGAGTTCTTTATCCTGGGACTGGATGCAGGAACCGGAGAACTTTTATGGTCATATGAACTGGCCTTTAAAGGGGAGCTACCCTGCAATTCACCGGTTTTCGACGGAGAAACACTTTACTGGGTAGCCGGCCCCGGAAATGGTGCAGTTGCCGCTCAACTTTCAGCCAAAGGTGATAGTATTAAGGTGATTTGGAAAAACATTGAATTTGATACTTTTTTCGGCGGGTTTGTCCAAATCGGTGATTATTTATATGGATCCAGTGACAGACTGAGAAAATATGTTTCGGTGGATACCAGGACGGGAAAGATAATAAATAATCTTTCTTTCGGGATCGGCTCAACCATCATGGCAGGTAATATGTTGATCGGATATAATCAACAAGGACAGGTCGGATTGATTCGTCCTGATAAAAAGAAGTTAGAACTGGTAAATAAGTTTAAAATTTCAAAAGGTACAAACGAGCATTTTAGCCACCCCGTAATCTCTAACGGACGATTGTACATCCGCCATGGAGATGCATTGATGGCTTATGATATCCATAGCAACGAATAGGTTGAGGAGCTCTGGTTAAGGGATTATATATATTACAGATTTTAAAAAGCCAAAAACGATTAATGTGGGTGGGACTGAAAATAAACACCTGGCTATTCAGGTTTTGTGGCTTATCCTCTCGTCCAATTTTCAATTTTTAATCCTGCAACCCGTTCAAATTCCTTTTCATTATTTGTTACTAAAGTTAAGCCAACACTTTTAGCATGAGCACCTATCAATGTATCCAAGGGTCCTATTGGATTTCCTTTCTTCTCTAATTCTGCTCTAATAAATCCATATTCAATTGTTGCCTTGTAATCAAAATCAATTACCTCAAGAGGAATTAAGAATTGATTTAGAGCAATAAGGTTTTTATCCGGACTTGAACTTTTTCGAATACCATATTGAAGTTCAGCTAGCGTTATGGTTGAAATTCCGATACTTCCAAGAGGTAATGTTTTAAATTTTCAAGAACAATTGCCAGCTTCTTTTTGATTATATAAATACAGATGTTAGTATCGAGCAAATATTGCATTAGTCAATTGATTCTCGTTTTTGAATATCAGATTGTTTTCTATCGGTCATAAAATCAGGCGTAAAAGCATCAAGACTTTCAATAAGATTCTCCCATGGATTATGAAAAGGAATAATATATAGAGAATTACCAATCTTTTTAAGATACACCTTATCATCATTGATTTTAAGCTTATCAGGAATCCTAATGGCTTGTCCACCGGAGAGTGGATTGGTGTTTATGTCAATTGTTTCGAATGCCATATTTTTGTTAATATTTAAGATTTACAAAGGTATGAAAAAAATTCCTACCGAACGAAACTAAAATGTCGTAAATTTGATTGCGAAATTTTTACATGAAGAAACTTGATTTGGTGAGTTGTTACTAAATACAAAAACTTCATAGTGGTTGTCGGTCAGCAATTTTTTTTACATACGTATAAGAAAATGAAAGTAACCGGAATACATTAATAAAATCTACATTATGAAAAAATTATCCCGCCTAATCATCTTTATTGGATTTATTGTGGCCATGGATGGTTATTCACAAAAAAATCCAAACGAAAAAAGCAAGACTACTTTTGGATATTGGCTCAAAAAAATGCAAGACACAACTCAGAATTTTAACGAGTTGGTTAAGGAATTCGACCGGTTTTGCGAGGGCAAAACACACGAAGAAATAAGCGGATACAAGCAATTTAGGCGCTGGCAGAAAATAAATACCGGTATGACGGACGAGACAGGACGGCTGCTCCCGCCCGATCACATCGATAAAGAGTATTACAGGTTTATTGAAAATTATCCACCTGAT
>JABMQA010000189.1 GCA_013203545.1 Bacteroidota bacterium | reverse complement strand
GCCATTGGTGGGGTAATAAATTTCATTCGTGAAAAGCCTGCACCGGTCGGTAAAGTCGTTGGTGACTTCCAGACGGCTTTCAACACCAATACCAACGGCATCAACAGTACACTGGGAATTAAAGGCACACATGCCTCGCTTTTCTGGGGCTTGCGCGGCAGTGTCAAAAACCATGAAGATTATACCGATGGGAAGGATAATTTTGTTCCCAACTCAAGGTTCAATCAGCAAAGTTTAAAGGTCTTTACCGGTATTAACAAACGAATAGGCTCCTTTATTCTCTATTACGATTATAACAAATTAAAAGCCGGATTAACCGTTGACCCGGTTATTTCTCTGGTCACATCAAAAGGACGTAAAAACAAAGTCTGGTATCAGGATCTGGATAATCACCTTATAACATCCAAAAACACATTCTTTTTAAATCGCTGGAAACTTGAAGCCAATCTGAGTTATCAATACAATATTCGTAAACTTAAAACCTCGCCGGCAGCAGAACATTTTACCGATGTCCATATGAATCTGCAATCCCTTACCTATGAATTACGCAGCCGATATCAAATAGGAAAAGAGCATCAGTTGATCATGGGTTTTTATGGGATGAACCAATCCAACAAAAACATGGATGCACCATCACATGTATTGCCTGATTATACGATGAATGACCTCTCTTTGCTCTCGATTTACCAGGGGAACATGAATGAAAGACTTTTCATTCAGGCAGGGCTGAGGTATGAATACAGAGCTATTAGAGCCCCTGAGCAGGAGCATGCGGGCGGTCATGATCATAGCGTGAATCAGGAAGAACACGGAGACGAAGAGGAGAAAGAAATTATGGAAACGCTTCATAGAAATTATGGAAACATTAGCGGTTCAATGGGATTTACCTATAAATTGTTGCCCGATTTGCTGTTACGCGGAAATATGGCATCGGCTTACAGAACACCAAATATTGCCGAACTAACCCAGGATGGAATGCACGGAGCCCGGTATGAACTTGGCGACAGGAATCTGAAATCACAACGGAATTACGAAGCAGATTTAAGTCTTCACTTTCACTCAAAATTGGTAATGACGGAACTGGCTTTGTTTTACAACCATATTAACGATTACATCTTTTTATCGCCCACCAGCGATACCACTGATGAAGGACAACAAGTATTCCGCTATATGCAAAACAACGCAGTGCTTCACGGCGCTGAATTTTCAGTGGAGGTATTGCCACTGGATTGGCTAAAACTTCGTGGCAGTTATGCACACCTGAGAGGTAAACAGGAGAACGGCAGCAATTTGCCTCTGATCCCACAGGATAAAATTATGGCTTCAGCCACTTTTACCCTCAACGGGGAAGGTTGGTATAAAAAAGCCTGGTTTAATGCCGGGTGCGAATTTGCTTTTAAACAGGGCAAACCATCGCCATTTGAAACGCCAACAAACAGCTACCTGTTGCTTAATTTGGGTATGGGCGCATCTCTTCAAGCCTGGAAACAACCGGTTGATCTGACCCTGACGCTAAACAATATTTTTGACAAAACATATATCGACCATCTTTCAACACTTAAGGATCTGGGCTATTATAACATTGGACGTAATCTTACATTTTCAATAAAAATACCATTGGATTAAAGATTTCTGAAAACAAAAAAAAGGCTGTCGTTTAAAACAGCCTCTTCCAGATTTTTTAAGAAGAACTTTATTGTTTTTTGATCTGTTCTTCTTTTTTCGCCTGCTGCTTTGAAATAAAGTAATAAATCAACAAGCTGATACCACCACAGATAAAGGTCATCGAGAAGTAGGCCACCTCTTCCTGCATATAGGTTGTTTCGGAAATGATATTCCCAAGAAGGATCCCAACGGCAATACCAATTAATAATAGTCCAAACTTCAGTGCGCCATTCGATTCTTTATCCATTTTAAGTGTTGAGGCATCAGCGCCATGCTGTATCAGGGTGAGGCGCTCTTTTCTACGGGCAAGGATATACACTATTGCTACGATCATTCCAAATGCACCCAAAGGAACCAGAATTTCTACCATTTTTCTATTTTTTTAATT
>JABMQA010000188.1 GCA_013203545.1 Bacteroidota bacterium | reverse complement strand
TCAGCATCTCATCATAATCATCCAATCTGTAGCTTACACCAGCACTGTATTTATGCTGTGAATTTCCTATATAGGATTGAAAGACCAGATTACCGTAATAGCTGTTTTGTTTTGCCGTGTAATCACGCACTCCGAAATAGGAATCCTGATCATGCCGGGTATAGGAATTCAGAAATCCAATACTTGTTGAGGGCCTGTTTAATACAAATCCCATCTTCCAGAATGCCTGTAAACGCTTTGTTCGGATATTAATTCCGTACGGGTTTGTAATAATTCTTTCATCCGACTTGTTGAAATCAACCTGCCCGCCGGTGCGATCTTCATCAATGTACTGAAATCCGATTTGGGTTCCAAGATGATCACTCTTGTATTTCCACCTGTGAAATATATTGTACTGCGTGGTGAGTGGCAGGTCAAGAAAACCATCACCATTCCGGTCATGCTTTTTCTGATTGCTGCTGGCATGACCGTAGATCATGGTGCTCCACTTATCGTTTAACCTGACGGCGGCATTCATATTTCCTTCAATCCGGCCCAGGGCATCACCAAAGGCATTCAGATAAATGCGCTCGGAATGATCCGGTTTCTTATACTCCACATTGATCTGCCCGGTGATGGATTCATACCCATTCACCACGGCAGCTGTTCCTTTGGAAACCTGGATTGATTCCATCCATGTTCCGGGAACATACATCAGTCCGAAATTATTGGCCAAACCATAAAAATTAGGAATGTTTTCTGTCATCATCTGGCTATATTTCCCTGCAAGACCCAGCAGCTGAATTTGCTTCGCTCCCGTAACTGCATCACTATAGCTAACATCCACCGAGGCATTGGTTTCAAAACTTTCGGATAAATTACAACATGCTGCCTTTTGCAACTCAGCGCCCGATATTTGCTGGGAAAGAATTGGATCCAACCGGGAAAAATGTGTACCCGATTCCTTTGCAGAAACCTCAATACCTTCCAGTTCTTGGCTTGCAGTGAGGATTATTTCAAGATTGTGTAAAGTGTTATCCAGATGCAGCGTGTCTTTTTGATAACCCACAAAACTAAAAACCAGTTCATTATCACGTTGATCCGATTTACGGATATTGAATTTCCCGTTATTATCGGTTGCCGTTCCTTCAAGGTTATGCGCCCAGTAAACATTTACACCAACCAGGGGGACTTTGTGTTTCCTGTCATCCAGTTCATAAACAGTTCCTGATGCCGACTGCCCCATAGCATCAACATTGTACAGAACAATGATTCCAATAAAGAACAATTTTATTTTCATTTTATCTCCTAAAAAACAATTGAATTAATCTATTTCTGTAAATAATAACAGGTACAAATCCCGGTTAAAAACCAGTTTGCATGGAAAAAATCAAAGATAAAATCAGGAGACGGGTATTTTGAGGGTGTGCAGAAAAATAACCATTTCTTTTCCAACAAAATTTGGCGGTGAATGATTTGAAATGGCAACTATTTGTTGAACTTCATCCTGGATATGGCCGATGGATTCGATAATCCAGTTCAGCTCGATACAGGTATGAATATATTTAATATTGATTTTGATTTGATTATCAAATGATGTATCCAGTTTGAAATACCTCTGCTCAAATGAACAACAATTGCTGCGTAATAATTTGGTTGATGAGTCATTACATTCTTGTGGTTTACCGGCACAACAATCAGAATCCTGATGGTCAGAATCCACATCACATAATTCAGCGGTGTAATGATTCGCTTCACAAAAAGCTTCAATCCCGGTCAAAGAAATTTCATGCCCATTGCATGTACCACAGTAATGTGCATAAATATTCACCCCTCCCGTGATGACTATCATCCAGAGCGCCATGAAGACTGAAAATATTTTTTTCAGCAGTTCCATTTTAAATATTTATTGCATTTCTAAATTAGGAAAACGCGAAGATAATTATTTAACTTTTGCATAATTTTACTATTATTGTTAAAAATTTGTTAATGTATTAACAATACATGCAATAACATATTAAACCTCAATATGTTCAATTGTTTTTACAGATCATTTAAAACAAGTAATCAATGGAATATGAAATTTTAAAACTTGAAATTGCTGATGGCATTGCTATTGTAACAATTAGCAGACCTATGGCTATGAATGCGTTAAACACGCGATTTTTTAACGAAATGGATGATATGATCCTTAAGTTGAACAATTTGCCTGATGTTAAAGTCATGATTATTACAGGTGAGGGAAAGGCATTTGTTGCTGGTGCCGATATTGCTGAGATGGTGGTTAAAAACCAGGGGGAGGGATCAGATTTTTCACGGTTGGGCCAAAATACTTTTAGAAATCTTGAGAAGATGGAAATACCTGTCATTGCCGCAATCAATGGTTTTGCCCTGGGAGGTGGACTGGAACTGGCAATGGGATGTGATTTCAGGATTGCAAGCACAAAGGCAAAATTCGGTCAACCCGAGGTGAATCTTGGATTGATACCCGGATTTGCAGCAACCCAGCGCTTATCACGGTTGGTAGGGTTGGCCGATGCGCTCTATTTACTCATGACAGCTGATATGATTAATGCCCAGGAAGCACTCCGGATTGGGCTGGTGCAAAAGGTTTTTGAACCGGAAGTGTTACTTGAGGAAACCATGAAGATTGCTAAAACCATAGCTGCCAAAGGCCCACGGGCTGTTACATTAATAAAGGTGGTGACGCGTAAAGGAATGGAAATGGATTTTGAACAGGGATGCGAACTGGAATCCATGGAATTTGGATCTTTGTTTGGAAAGGGAAACGAAGGTGAGATTGGCATGCAAGCATTCCTGAAAAAGGAACAGCCGAAATGGTAAATGGCTGGGAGAAATAGAATAATCTACGGAAAAATGAAATGCTGGAAAAGTGTGCCAAAGGCACTCCTATGGAGGAATGAACGATTTTATTCTTTAATAATACAAAACTAAAAATATGACATACGACGAAAAATTACAGAAAGTAAGCGTGTTGGGTGCTGCCGGG
>JABMQA010000187.1 GCA_013203545.1 Bacteroidota bacterium | reverse complement strand
GAGTTTTTAAGTGATATTTATACCATGCCTGACCTGGGTTTGCAAAAATACATGGAAGATAATGCTGCCCGGTTTAAAGATGAAATTGTAAACTTTTATAAGAATGGTCAGGCCAGTGGGGACATAAGAAAAGAGGTAAATGTCGATTTCATTATGACCTATTCGTTGCAAATGACGAAATTGATGGAGGATGAAAGCTTAATGGCCCAATATAAAGCACCATCAGACTTTATCCTGGAGATAATGAACTTATTGTTTTACGGAATTGTTGCGAAATAATGATGCGGGCCTTTTACATATTGGGTACTATTATATTGTGCATGGTTTTTAAGGTTCAGGCTCAGGAAGAACACAAAACAAATAAGAATGAGCTGAAATTCTCAGGTCGGCTTTCTGCCTGGGGCCATTTGAATACTGAAAACCCTTACCCGCTATATTTAGGGCTTAGATACATTCCACAGTTTAATTATGAGATTCCATTACAAGAATCAAGGCTGATTGATTTTGAATCTTCAGCTAATATTTATGGTAGTTCCGGAATTCGTTTTTTCGATTCTGTTTCTGCTGATGGAGACATCAATCCATACAGGGTTTGGGGAAGGTATTCCACCAGGCAATTTGAGGTTCGGGTGGGTTTACAGAAAATTGATTTTGGTACCGCAACCATGCTTCGGGCACTACGCTGGTTTGATCAGCTTGATCCCCGCGACCCTTTGCAACTCACCGATGGTGTTTGGGGCGGGCTGGCACGATACTATTTCCTGAACAATACCAATGTTTGGATTTGGGCTTTATATGGGAGCGACAAGCCAAAAGGGATGGAATTAATGGGTAGCAATCCCGCTTTTCCAGAATTTGGTGGCCGGGTGCAAACGCAAATTCCCCGGGGTGAAGCAGGCCTCTCATATCATCATCGGGTGGCAGATTCAAGGGGTTTGAACGGATTGATGCCGGCATATAGTGAAATTCCTGAAAACCGGATTGGAATTGATGCCAGATGGGATTTGGTGGTTGGTTTATGGTTTGAAGGAGCCTGGGTAAATAAAAGCAGGCAAATGGGTGTATTTACCAATCAAGAGATAATTACCATCGGTACGGATTATACTTTTGGCATCGGTAGTGGCCTGAATGTAACCCTGGAGCACATGCTCACGGCCTATGATGAAACTGCATTCCGCTTCGCGCGAACATCCAATTTTACTGCACTGTCAGCTATGTATCCCATTGGCATGTTCGATAATATAAATATTATTCTGTATTACGACTGGGTAAACGAATCGATGTATAATTTCATCAATTGGTACCGGCAGTTCGATAAATATACACTTTATGTAATGGGGTATTGGAACCCGGAAAACAATCAGTTGCCAACTATGGGAACTGAAGAAAATCTTTATGGAGGAATTGGAATACAGCTGATGTTTGTGTTGAATCATTAGGAAGAAGTACTTAGAGTGACTAAAGTTGGGAGTGAGCTAAAGTTAAATTGAAAGTAATTATAGCGTTGAAATTTAAAATTAAAATATAATGGCAATTATTGAAATCACAGATTTAGTAAAGAAATTCCCGGTTGGAAATGGGTTTTTTACTGCGCTTAATCAAATTAACCTCAAGTTCGGAAAAGGTGAATTTGCAGGCTTTGTGGGGCCAAGCGGATCAGGAAAAACCACTTTGCTGAATATTGTAGGATCCCTGGATACTCCAACGGAAGGTAGTGTAGTTGTATTGGGTAAATCCATTGCAGAGCTTTCACATAAAGATGCAGCACAACTGCGAAACCGGCATATCGGCTTCATATTTCAAACCTATAATTTACTGCCGGTTTACACAGTTTTTGAGAATGTGGAGTTTTCCCTTCTTCTTCAACATATGTCAGCCCCAGAGCGGAAGAAAGCAGTTATGGAAGCATTGGAATGGGTTGGTTTAACGGATAAATCCAAATCAAAGCCAAATATGCTTTCAGGTGGAGAAAGTCAGCGGGTAGCCATTGCCCGTTCGATGGTTAAAAAGCCGGAACTGGTCCTGGCAGATGAACCTACTGCAAACCTGGATTCCAAAAATTCGCACCACATTCTGCAAACCATGAAAAAGCTCAACAATGAGCTTGGTGTAACTTTCCTCTTCTCAACACACGACGAGAAAGTAATGAAATACCTTGACCGCATTGTATCGCTTGAAGATGGCAGGGTAGTCAGTGATAAAAAAATGAATTATAAACATGAGCTAAGTGTTTAAAATTAATAGTGTTCAGGGTGACAGAAGTAATATTTCACTTGTTACTTTAGTTCACCCCCCACTTTAGCTCACTTTAAACTTTAGCTAAATTTAAACTTTAGCTCACTTTAATCTTTAGCTCAATTTAAACTTT
>JABMQA010000186.1 GCA_013203545.1 Bacteroidota bacterium | reverse complement strand
GGTTGTATCTTTTATGGGAGTGATAACTCTGTGGAAATAATTGCTATTGGAGAAAATCCTGAATTGAATAAATTTATCAAATATTGCCATCATGGAAATAAAGATTCGATCGTTGAACATGTTCAGATAGAACAAATTCCTTTACAGGATTATGCCTCTTTTAACGTAGAAGATGGTGTTCAAAGTTCTTAAACATAAGGACTCTTTGCAAAATATAAACCACACTAAAAACGTAATAGATTGAAAAAAAACCTACTCACTTTTTTGTTCTTAGCCTTAACAATGGTGTATTGGCTTCCGGTTCAATCACAATTTTTCTATCAGGCTATCGAGAATTTTAATGCAATAGATGATGGATATAATTCTGCTCCTGCATTTGCAGATATTGATGGAGACGATATGATGGACATGGTGGTAGGGCAATTTGACGGTACACTTCGTCATTATGAACAAATGTTTGTCAACTCACCTACCTTTTTACCTGTACCTTCAGGCATCAACCCCATAGATGTAGGCACCCATGCAACCCCTTTCTTTTGCGACCTTGATGGTGATGGCCTTTTGGATTTACTCATAGGGGAAGAGGATGGAAACATCAATCATTATGAGCAAACAACGGTCAACACTTACAATTTTAGCCTTTCATCCGGCACTTTTAGTAGCATTGACGTAGGATTGTATTCTGCTCCTGCCTTTAATGATATTAATCAGGATGGCATGCTGGACCTGCTGATTGGGGAATATTCCGGCAAGATCCATCATTATACACAGGATGCTGCAAATTCCCTGTCATTTTCTTTGGTAACACAAACCTTTAACGCCATTGATGTTGGAACACAATCGGCGCCGGCATTCATGGACTGGACGGGGGATGGTATTCTGGATTTGATTATCGGGGAAGCAGGTGGAAATTTAAATCACTATACACAAAGTTACCTTAATTCAATGGCATTTACCTTAAATAGCGAAACCTTCAATTCCATTGATGTGGGAACAGAATCAAAACCGGCTTTTACCGACCTTTATGGAAATGGCATCCCTGATTTGTTCATTGGGGAATATGGGGGAAATCTCAATCATTGGATATCGTTAATACCCTCAATCCATCCATCCTGTGTAGTTACATCAAATCCACAACAAATCATCTCAACCCATCCAATACTTGGAGGAAATGTGACAGATGACAACTCCCAGCTAATCACAAGAAGAGGCGTTTGTTATAGCCATGCCCATTCAAACCCAACATTAGCCGACATGCAGGAAACCATGGGTAGTGGGCCCGGGGAATTTTCGGGAACTGTAACGGATTTAAACCCTGGAACAACATATTATTACCGTGCATTTTGCAGTAGCTTGTTCAGAACATTTTACGGAGAGGTAAAGTCTATAACTTTACCGGTAATAGCATTTTCGAATTCCTATGATTTTAGCCTGGTCACCAATAATTTTAATGGATATCAGGCAGTTAGTGGTGGGTCTGATCCTGAATTTACTGATATTGATGGTGACGGATTATTAGATTTAATAATCGGAAACAGTAACGGTACCCTGGAGCATTACGAACAGGATGGCCTGAATTCCAACTCCTTTTCGGAAATCACCTTGAATTTCAATTCAATTGATGTTCTCTCCAATTCATCCCCGACATTTACTGATCTTGATAGTGACGGGCTTTTGAATTTAATTATCGGAGAAGGGGTCGGCCACTTAAATAGTTGCGAGCAGATTGCCCTCAATTCCACTTCCTTTGGATCAGTATGGTCTTTCAATTATGATGCAATTTATGTAGGTGAATCGTCAAGCCCTGAATTTACCGATCTCGATAACGATGGGTTATTGGATTTAATTGTCGGAAATAAGGAGGGTAAACTGAAACATTACGAGCAGGATGCAATCAATTCCTGGTCCTTTTCTTATGTACTAACAAGTTTTATTTATATCGATGTACCTGCTTATTCTGCTCCTGAATTTACCGATCTTGATGGTGATGGCCTTTTGGATTTAATTATTGGGAAAAATACTCCAAGCCTAAGTCATTACAAACAGGAAGCCATCAATTCCAATAACTTTTCCTGGGTAACTGATGATTTTAATTCCCTTGATGTGAGTAGTAGCTCACGACCTGTGTTTACTGATATTGACAATGATGGTTTATTAGATTTGATTACCGGGGGCTGGCAAGGTCATTTGAGTCATTTTGAACAAATAGCTTTGGATTCTATTGCTTTTGAGGAAATACCAATAGGATCAATATCCGAACCTAAAAGTTATTTCATAAGGGCAAACAACTCACCGAATATTCTATATATCGAATCCCCTGCAGGGTTTAAAATTTCACTTTCTGAAGAAACGGGATTTTCGCAGAATCTTTCAATCACTCCAATCAACAATATGATATCGGATACGGTATATGTCCTGTTCGCACCTGATTCAGTAAAATTGTATGAAGGAAATATTACACACACATCCGTTATCGCAGAAGCCAAATATCTGCCTGTATACGGAAAAGTTTCAGGTATAGACAACTTCCCGGGAACTGCCCTGGAGTTTGGCGGAACAAATCAATATGTGGAAACTACCCTAAATGATTTGGGGGGTTCTGAAATTACAATTGAGTACTGGTTCAAAGGCTACAGTACACAGTCGGCTGTAAGGCAACAAGCGGGAAGTAATTATATTGTAGCCGGTTGGAACGACCTTCACATCCTTTCCAATGATGGAGGAACTGGAGGTGGAATGCCTGTTGGTACAGGAGCAGAAGACGGAAACTGGCATCATATTGCCATGACCTGGAAACAGAATACTCCGGATGGTTTTGTCAGTTACCTTGATGGGGAGATTATTGGTCAAAGAACAAGCAGCAACACCCCACTTCCAAATATAAACTCAAATGTATTTTTCGGTAGCTATATTGGGGCCAGCGAATTTATTATGGGCTCTCTCGATGAAATTCGCGTATGGAATGTAGCCAGGGATTCGCTTCAAATCAGGGAAAATATGTATTTGCCTTTAACGGACACCGAAAACGGGCTGATTGCTTACTGGCAATTTAATGATGGAACAGGAATTACGCTCACCGACATTGTTGGTGGAAATACCGGGACCCTGCACTATATGGGCGGGGTTGATTGGATTGAATCCACAATCCCATTTGGGCCTGGGGTATCTGATACGCAAACAGAAATTGCCGGAATGGTTCATTTCACCGAAACCGGCCTTTCTATGTTCTTTAATTCTCATACCGGCGCTGAAATATCTGTATCAAGGATTGATACGCTTCCAAATATTATTCCTTCAGAATCTACTTCCGTTTTCGATTCGCAATACTGGGTAGTGAACCGTTTCGGAAGCGGAATATTCAATACTGAATTGACATTTACTATAAGTGAAGATCTGACGATAGTTGATGAGAACGATCCTTCACGGATAAAGCTTTTTACCCGTCTGGGCAATGGCGATTCGGATTGGGCAATTTTAACAGCAGCTACTGCGGTTGATGCTGCAAGCAATACAGCTACTTTTACAGGGATTACCGATTTTAGCCAGTTTATTGTAGCAAGGGTTGAACAGACAGATAAATTCCCGGGAACAGCCCTGGAATTCGATGGCATTGATGATTATGTTCAGGTCAGCATTAATTCCCC
>JABMQA010000185.1 GCA_013203545.1 Bacteroidota bacterium | reverse complement strand
TCCAGGTGGTAGTATGGATTCCCGCGGAAACGTGTGCATTTATGAGTGTCTTAATATCCCGCCCTTCAGCATCATAAATCTTCAGCATTACATCTGAGGGCTTCGCCAGGGTAAATTCGATTG
Organism: Bacteroidota bacterium; assembly: GCA_013203545.1. Classification (GTDB taxonomy): domain Bacteria; phylum Bacteroidota; class Bacteroidia; order Bacteroidales; family 4484-276; genus JABMQA01. The sequence continues at coordinate 7,493 of JABMQA010000185.1, read as the reverse complement.
TTGTGCCGGATTTAAAAGGATTGGGATAATTGTTATGGAGTTTGTAATTTGTCGGTTCCGAATTGTCGATTTCTCCGGTTCCAAGGGTTGATTCGTTGAGATAAACTGAATTCCCGCCGGTACCTTCCAGTTGCCCGAAAACAACATCCCAATCCTCATCATCATCAAAATCAGCACAACCAACACTATGTACTTCCATGCTTCCAAATATCTGCCCTTCGGGGGCAAAAATACCTGTACCCTCATTGAGCCACAGCTTATTACCGTTTTCAAAGTGGGTTGTAATCAAATCATAATCACCATCCAGATCCGCATCAATCAGTTTTATCTTATAGGCAGATTCCTCAATCAATGCACTTGAAATAAATGTTCCTGCATTGGCCTGGTTCAGCCAGATTGTAACTCCATTAAATCCGGATATGGCAATATCCATATCACCATCGTTATCATAGTCCTTACAATCGGTGGCATTGCCTCCATTTCCAAAAGTATATCCACTGTTTACGAATTCTCCTGTACCATCATTTATCCATATCTGATTTGGTAGTTCCCGCATCAGCATAAAAAGATCCGGAAATAAATCACCGTTGAAATCGGCCAGTTCAAAGCCTATGGCTTCGCTGCCTCCGTAGTCAATATCAACCATAGTAAAAAATCCAACCCCATCATTCAGCCATAATCTGTTGGGGACTTCAAGAAAGTTATATATCAAGGCATCAATATCACCATCATTATCTACATCACCAAGGTCGATGTATTGGGGGTAGTCAGTTGATCCGCCAACATCTTGCTGGCCTGGCGAAAAGGTTCCATCTCCTTCATTGAAGTAAATTTTAGATGGAGCGGCATGACTCAGTAAAAATACATCCGGATAGTCATCTCCATTCAGATCCTCCATACCAGCATCATGAACTTCAGGTACATTGAAAACCTGACTGCTCAAAGTAAATGTACCATTTCCATTGTTTATCCAAAGTATGGATGGGCCAGTATAATTAGCAAAAAATATATCCTGATCATTATCCAGATCAACATCTGCAATGGACAGCCCAAATGATCTGGTATTGCCCAGGGTTTGATTACATTTTATAAAACTGATTCCATCGGTTGGCGTAATTTGTGGATTGTCAGCACCATTGCCTGAATCTTTAGTGCAATTGATAAAAAGTAAAAATGTTAAAATTGCGCCAAAAATAATTACGATTTTTTGTAGTGTGTTCATTATATTAAGAATTTAGTTCATTAATTAAGATTAAGATTTTTACTGTTATTAAGTTTAACTTGCTTATTGCACATTTAAAGTTGGTATAGCTTCGCCCCGTCACTCCCATTTTGTAACTTCAAATCAAATAATGTGCGGTAATAATTTTCATTACTTTATCAATACCACCTTTATTATTTCAATCAGCCTATTGTCAACTTGTAATTTTATGTAATATGTACCGGAATCCAGGTTGGCTCCGTCGAATTCAATACTATATTTTCCCGGAATTAAGTATTTATCTACAATTGTTGATATTCCAATACCTGATGAATCAAAAACACTTAATTTAACATTACCTTTTGTTTTTATTTCATAATATATTGTAGTACTTATTCCAGAAGGGTTTGGGAAGCAGTTTAATAATGATGGTGAGTCTATTGACCTATTGTTCCATTTTATACTTACAAGACCATCAGATTCCCACCATTTGATTTCATTACTGCCTTGATGGCTACTACCTGAAATAATATCATTATCACTATCACCATCCAGATCACAAACAAAAAGAGGCCATGGCCGTGTAAAAGTATCTGTTATTATGAATTTAGTCCAATCTGTTGATCCGTTCCCGTCATTCCGCCACCATGATATTTCATCTTTACCTTGTGCCGTGGCTACTACATCTAAATCCTCATCATTATCTAAGTCAATGGCATATGCAACACATGCATTTGTAACTCCGGTAGCAATAGTTTGTTTGGACCAAATAACCGGATTGCCACCATCATTCCGCCACCAGGCAATTTGATGCCCTAAATAACCTGCACCCAGTACATCAATATCACCATCATTGTCCATATCGATAGATTGCACACGATGTGCTCCGATAAAATTACCATCAATGAGAAACTCAGTCCACTGGATTGGATTGCCGCCATCATTCCTCCACCAAATTACATCATGTTCGGTTATTGCAACGCCAACAACATCAAAATCATTATCACCATCAATGTCACCAACATGCACTGATTTTGCAAGTGTTACACTGTCACTAATAATTTGTTCGACCCATTCTATTGGATATCCGCCATATCCACCATCGTTGCGCCACCAGGCTATGGTATTTAAGTCAGATGATGCCCCTATAATATCGAAATCATCATCCTTATCTAAATCTTCAACATAAACTTCATGAGCGTTAAAGAAGGTCTGGGCTACCGGGAACTTAGTCCAAACAACAGGATCTCCTCCATCATTTCGCCACCAGGCTATTCCGGGAGCACCAGAATATGCAGCTCCTACAACATCAAAATCGCCATCATTGTCAAAATCTGAAGCATAAACAGAGTGAGCGCTGTAGACACCCGAACCAATAATAATTTTTGTCCATATAATTGGAATTCCACCATCATTTCTAAACCAAATTATCTGGTTATCCTCTAAGCTTGCCGCTAATATATCCGGGTCTAAATCGCCATCTAAATCACATGCATATATTCCTCCCATTCCATGGGTGTCATCATCAATAAGATGTTCGTTGAAGTTATTTTGAGCATACGCTTGCATTAATGGGTGAAATAATAGCAACATACAAAATAGAATAGCTTTGATATGTTTTTTCATAGAATTATTATTTTAATTAATGGAACATAGAATTTAATATTAATTCCAAAAAACCTTTCATGTCAAATTTTAAATTAATATTTCAAAAGGAATAATTATATTCTTTTAGTGGTCATATAATTCGATAAACCGACAAAAAAGAGCATTGAGAAGTCAGACAAAACAGTAATTGATCAATTTGCAACACACAATATTTTCGATAAGAAGCATAATAATATGATAAACTGCATGGGATTCTCATAATATTTTTGTCCTTTTGTAGTCAAAATCATTTACTATGGTATCACGCAACCCGAACAATGGATATGCTGTTGGTATTTCTCAAAAAAGGAAACTCCTAATTTTTTGGATACTCCAAATTTTTGGATGGATTGGCTATCTGGTAATCTATACTTTTTTTGTAACCGACTCTCGCCCTGATTCGCTATTGGAATTATTTTTATTATCAATTACCTATGTTTCAGGATTTATAGTTTCATTACTCTTATGGCGTGTTTATAAAAAATTGAGGCAAAAAAAAATGTCTCCATATCTCTTATTGGTAAAAATCATTTTTTATTCGTTTGTATTTGCCTTTTTATGGTTAGCTTTAGATTGGATTTTAAGCTATCCTTTTTGGAGTCCGGAGAATGTTAAGGAGAAAATGCAGGTTTTAAAGAAAGTCACATGGATTTTTGGGTGGACCATGTATTATTTTCTTTTGCTCCTGCCCTGGAGTTTGCTTTACTTTCTGATTAATTTCTGGATTGATTGGAATGAACAAAAAGGAATTGCAGAAAGGAATAAGGAATTGTACAATGAAGCAAGACTTATTATGCTGAGATATCAACTCAACCCGCATTTCTTTTTTAACGCTCTAAATTCCATAAATGCCCTTATCGACGAAAATACAGATTTAGCAAAAGAGATGATCTTCAAGATGTCGGATTTTCTGAGATACTCCTTTTTATCTGATAACAAGTTAATGGTGGACCTGGATGACGAAATTACCATCATTAAAAAATACTTTGATCTGGAGAAGATCAGGTTTGAAGAAAAAATCCAGATCACCTATGATGTCGATCCAAACACATTGGAACTAAAAATCCCCGGGTTCATTTTACATCCCATTGTTGAAAACGCGATAAAATACGGTATGAAAACATCTCCACTTCCGTTAATCATAAATATTACATCCAAAAAAACCAAAGATGGGCTTTTTCTTCAAATTTCGAATACAGGAAAGTGGGTTGGTGAAAAAATCAATATACAAAAGATCATGTTGCAAAAGGGGGTTGGTTTAAAAAATGTTTACAGTCGATTGGAAAATACATTTGGTTCTGATTTTGAATTCAACATATCTTCTGATGATGAAAAGGTTCAAGTTGGTATGGATTTGAGTTTCTCAAAGCTTATTGGTAATGGCAAAAAAAATTAAAGCATTAATCGTTGATGATGAAAGATTGGCACGAAAAACACTTTATTCGTTATTGTCAAAATATGATGAGATAGAGATTGTTGGAGAAGCCGATGGTGTTAAAGAGGCGATTATTAAGATTAAGGAGCATTCACCTGAAGTTTTGTTTCTTGATTTCCAGATGCCGGGACAAAGTGGATTCGATTTGCTTAACCAGGTTGATTATTGCGGTAGAATTATATTTGTAACAGCCTATGATGAATACGCTATAAGGGCTTTTAATGTGAATGCACTTGATTATTTATTGAAACCAATCAGCCCCGACAGGATGGATAAAACTATTCAGAGATTACTGTCCCAGGTTGATGGAGTTGGGGCGATTGATGGGGAATTGAAATATGATGACAGGTTGTTTGTTTCGGTCATGAATTCTTGCAGATTTATTCCCATAAATGAAGTGGTGATCATTAAAGCACTTGGAGATTATACCAAACTGATAATAAATGGGAGTCCAAACGGTATCATGTTAAGATCCATGAAGGAATGGGAACAAAAATTGCCTGACAATCACTTTACACGTGTTCACCGTTCTTATATTGTAAATTTAAACTTTATCGAAAAAATTGAGAAGTCAAAAAATTATACACTCGAATTATTCATGAAAGGTGTAAAAGAACCCCTGGTGGTTAGCAGGAGTTACCGGAAGAAAATCAAGAAGAAGTATTTGTGATAAAATCTATCAGGATCATCTGTGTAGAATTCTACCAACAAAGACACGTCGTTATATAGTCGTGGGTTGGATTATTTAATAAATCTATCAAAGTATTTCGTGTCTATCCAGTAAATATCGCTGCTCTTTAACATCTTATGCATATCAGAAAATGTAATTGGTTTATTTATTTGAACAGAATCTTTTTCAAAGCCATATGATTGAAAAAAGAAGAATTTACCGTCAGGAGAGATATATGGACCGCTTTCCACGTTCTCCGTATTAATTTCTTTGCCAAGGTTTTTTAGTTCTGTCCAGTTATCATTTTCATCCCGAAAGCTGATGTAGTAATCGGTGGAACCAACGGCATCATCCCTGCCGTAAACCGGCACAATAATGTAACTTTCATCAGGGGCAATGGCGGCATCAAATTGAGATCGTACCGAATTTATTTGCTCTGGCAGTTGTTGTGGCTCCTGATATCCATAATCCCTGAATTCAGAACGCATAATCACCTGAGAACCATCTGCCAATTCTTGTGTAAAATAGAGGTTTCCGTTTTTTGCCAGTGATGGTCCAAATACATTTCCTTTGCCATTTATGGTTTGACCCATAGGATGGGGATCTGACCATTTACCAGCCTCCTTTTTCATTATCCATAAATTCCATTCGTCCTTTGCGTCAAAATCTGAAACAGGTTTGTCTGATTGATAAATGAAAATGGAACCATCAGGGTGAATACAAGGTGCATGATCATTATAATGGCCTGAAAAAAATACTACTTCCGGGTATGTCCATTTGCCGTTTTCATACTTACAACATAAAGTCGTCCATTTATAAACTGAGTCATTGGGTTTGTAAACGGTATAAAAATAGCACTCCTTTAAATCCGGGGTAAATGCAATCCGAACGTCATGAAAGGCTGTGGAAATGATTCCGGGAGCAAATATTTCGGGCACCATTCCCTGAGGTTTTTGACCGAGATATAGACCTGTAAGGACCGGGAAATCTGATTTTTCATTTGTGTTTTCCTGTGCTGATATGGTAAATAAAGAAATAAATAATATTGGAATTACAACTATATATCTTGAAGTTCTTTTCATTATTTTGCTCATTATATTTCAGTCTTTTAGTTTGAATTCTTCCAGGAAGAGGGGCCCTTCGGATAATAAATTTTTGCATCAACCCAATACATTCAATTATTTATTTATCAATTGAAGAGAACAATATGGCTTATAGGTAATGGATCGATACATTGGTTTTTCTCTATTTCGTCTTTGCTACACGAAAACCGAGGTTATAATGACGAGCATGAGCCTCTACACGCACAGCTGGTTGTCTGGGATCGCTTGCAGGATTGTCAAACGAATTGCCACGTGCAGCACGCTTGATATCTTTACCTACTTTGGTATCATTCTTTTCAGGCCAATCTGCACACCACTCCCACACATTACCGCTCATATCGCACAAACCAAGTTCATTTGGTTTCTTTCCACCCACAGGCTGAGTTCTATCACCTGAATTCCGTTCTGACCATGATACTTCCTGCCATTTGTCGCTTCCACTGTAAATGTAACCTTTGCTCTTATCGCCTCCCAATGCCGCATATTCCCATTCCTCCTCCTGAGGCAAACGGACTTTGCTTCCGGTTTCTTTACTTAGCCACTTACAGAAATCAATAGCATCATACCACGATACATGTATGGCAGGTCGATTTCCCCGTCCCCAGCCATTGTCGTCAGGCTTTTCTTTGCCAGTAGCTTCACAAAAAGTATCATACTGGTCAAAAGTAACTTCAGTGGCACTCATATAAAAATCACCGATAGTATTTTGTCTTAACGAATTATCATCACCTGTTGAAAAGCTACCTCCAATTACTTCAATCCAACGTATGTTATTTTCCTGTGCCTGTATTACTATTTTAACAAATAGAAGCGCAGTTATCAATAAAATTGTTTTTAAGGGTTTCATTATTTGGACTTTTTTTATTTTAATTCTTTTGGTTTTAAATCTTCTATAATTTGGGCAGCAACCCAATAAATATCTGAGTGACCATTGTTGCAATGGTTATGCATTTTTTGAAGAAATTCATATGATAATTTTTCAGGAATTGAATCATCAGGGATTGACCGTTTCGACATAAAAAAGAAATACCTACCATCAGGTGATACATAGGGTGAATATTCTTCACTGCCATTGGTGTTGATTTTATTACCCAGGTTGATTGGATCCTCCCAGGTATCATCCTCATTTCTGAAAACAATATAATAGTCCATCCCGCCAAATGTTTCGGAAAGACCATAAACCGACAAAATCAAATAGCTTTCATCCCTGGCAACAAATGCGTTGAAGCGATTTTTACCGGAATTTACCTGTTTCGGAAGTTTTTCAGCTTTGGTGTATTTCCCATCAACAAACCTTGATCGATAAATGAAAAATTCACCTGTTTCTGATCCCCTTGTAAAATACATTGTTCCATTTTCAGCAACTGATGGGAAATATTCGTGATGATTGGAATTGACCACCGTGTCCATCAATTGGGGGTCACTCCAGGTATCATC
>JABMQA010000184.1 GCA_013203545.1 Bacteroidota bacterium | reverse complement strand
ATGGATGATTCCGTGCTATACTTCCAGATGAGTTTGCCGGCATCGGAAATTGCGTATAAATTACCATCGTCAGAACCAATGTAAATAGTACCGTCACAAATCACAGGTGAAGACTTGATTTCGTCATCCGTGTTGAAACTCCACAGCAATTTATATGAATCGGCACAATCAATGCCGGTATATCCGGTAAGACTGGCATTTCCTCTGAATGATGGCCAACAGGCATTATCCTGCCCGAAAACATTCGTGAAAATAAATAGCCCCAGGAAAACGCTGAAAATTTTACTCATTATCATATTATTCATTCTTCAACGAGATGGCTGCCGTAGGACAGGCCTTTGCACATTTTAGAGCAGTATGTGTTAATGCATTGCTCAATGTATTGTTGAACGGAATATTGATGCGAACATCAAACCCCCTACCTACATATGCGAGGCCCGTTAATTCTTTTTCGTTTTGAACAATTTCGATACACAGTCCGCATTTGATGCATTTCTCAGGTTCGTAAACGATCAGGTCGTGATTGAAGTATTTTTTAATATTGTTTCGTTCTCCCGACATAAATTTTCGCCGGTCGATGTGATATCTGTCGGAGTATAATCTCAACTTGCATGAATCCGGTTTACGGCAATCGCAATGCAGGCATCGTGCAGCTTCCTTCATGGCTTCTTTTTCAGAAAAGCCCTTTAACCATCCTTCAGAGGGCTCAATCCTATCACCGGGAACCGATTCCTTAAGGTATTCAACAAATTCATCCGGATTTAGTTTCCCGAATTTTGAGTTGAATTTTTTGAGTGTCATCTCCGGCTGATGTTTGTGCAGATATTGATCAACCTTTGCAGCAGCAGACTTACCATGGGCCAGAGCACGGACAGCCATCTTGTGTTTGTGCATGATACTACCACAGGCAAAAATCCCTTTATGATGGGTCTCAAAGGTTTCCGGGTCGGCGATGATTCCGGTATCATGATACTTGAGCCCAAAAACATTGTGACTGATGTCATCACTTGCTCCCGAAGCAATCAGGACGGCATCAAACTCTTTCATCAGATTTTCATGTAGTTCCTTCTCATCAACGAAATGGCTCAGGCTAAATTCAACACCAAGATTCTTTAAGCCCTTTATTTCAGCTTCGATAGCAGAAGGGGGAAGTTCACTTTCAGATAGTTTTACTAATGATCCTCCGGGTTTGTTCCCTTTTTCAAAAACCACACATCTATGGCCTTTTTTGGTGAGATGAAAAGCAGCAGCCAATCCTGTAGGTCCTGAGCCAATGATAGCCACATTTTTATTGGTTTTATTATCTTTTTCAGGAAGATAAGAAAAATCCGTTTTCGTGTCCATGTCTGCTACAAAACGCTTCAGCATACAAATGGATACCGGGCTGTCGATCTGACCTCGTCTGCACACCTTCTCACAGGGTGCCGAACATACATAACCAAGGGTAAACGGTAAGGCAATCTCTTCTTTTACCTTTACCAATGCCTCCCTGAATTTTCCTGCGGCAATCAGCCGGTTCATCCGGGGAATATCCATAAAGGCAGGACAACCCATTCGACAGGGGGCTTCGCAATCCCCCACATGGTCGCTCATTAATAATTCCAGCGCCTTTTTACGGGTTTCGTATAATTCATCATCTTCTGAAATGATGTCCATTCCTTCGGTAACCTTGGTTGCGCAGGCCGGAACCAATCTTCCGGAAATCCTGTCCTTTACCAGGCATATCATACATGATGGGTGGTTGTGATAGCCCTCCATGAAGCACATGGTTGGGATATCGATCCCGATGGATTTAGCGGCCTTTAAAACGGAGGTGCCTGCCGGGACACTGATCCGGGTGTTATCTATTTTAAGTTTGATCATTATCTTGTTGATGGCCACAGATTATTTTCTGTGTGAATCAGTGAAATCTGTGGCAATATCATCAAATAATTTTAACCACATTCGCCGGACACACAACCCTGCACGTATCGCACTTTACGCATAGCCCCTGATCGATTTTATGAACCTCATACGGAACGGGCAAAATCGCATCTACTGGGCATTTCTGCGCACATTTGGTACAACCGATACAATCATCCGTAATTTCATAGCTTATCATCTCCTTGCATCGGCCTGCCGGGCACTTCCCATTTAAATGGGCCTCGTACTCATGCCTGAAATATTTGAGCGTAGTTAACACAGGGTTTGGTGCAGTTTTCCCGAGGCCACATATGCTTCCTTTTTGGATAAGTCCAGCCAGCCTCTCCAACTGCCACAAATCCTGATTAACGCCTTTACCAATACAAATCCGGTCGAGGATATCCAGCATTTTTTTGATACCGATCCTACAAAAGGTACATTTCCCGCAGGACTGATCCTGGGTGAAACTCAGGAAATACCTTGCAATATCCACCATGCAGTCGTTTTCATCAAGTACAATCAGGCCGCCCGATCCCATCATGGCACCCACCTCGCTGAGGGAATCAAAGTCGATGGTGGTATCGGCCATTTCGGCAGGAATACACCCTCCTGACGGCCCACCTATCTGCACCGCCTTAAATTGCTTTCCATTGGCAATTCCCCCACCGATATCCTCCACAATCCTCCGGATGGTGATTCCCATGGGCACCTCGATGAGGCCTCCTCTCTTAATCTTCCCGGCAAGGGCAAAAACCTTTGTGCCTTTACTGGTTTCCGATCCGATTTTACTAAAAGCATCAGCACCATTGCGAACGAGCCAGGGCACCATCGAAAAGGTCTCCGTATTATTTATTAAGGTCGGATTTTCCCACAAACCCGACTCTGAGGGATAGGGTGGACGTATGGATGGCATTCCCCGATTACCCTCTACAGATGCAATCAGGGCAGTCTCCTCACCACACACAAAAGCGCCGGCACCTTTAAAAATTTTCAGGTTGATTGAAAAATCACTACCCAGAATATGCTCTCCAAGCAGGCCTTTGGCCCTGCAAATTTCCAACGCTTCAGCGATCCGTGTAACAGCAAGGGGGTACTCAGCCCTGATGTATAAAATTCCCTCTGTGGCACCCACAGCTCGTGCTGCAATCAGCATCCCTTCGATAACGCGGAATGGATACGACTCCAGTAACATCCGGTCCATGAAGGCCCCGGGGTCCCCCTCATCGCCATTGCAAATAATATATTTTGTCTGCCCTTCAGCATTATTTACCAACTCCCATTTTTTTCCTGTCAGAAATCCACCACCACCCCTACCACGTAATCCTCCATCAGCAACCAATTTAATAATCTGATCCTGTGAATATTCGAAAAGGCATTTCCTTAACGCAACAAAGCCACCCAGACTTTCATACTCTGCGAGATCCGATGGTTTAATTTCACCCCGGAACTCCGTTGCTATATTCACCTGACCATCTAAAAAAGCAGTGATGGGCGTGTCACGCATATTTTCTTCATATCCGTGAATTGTCCGGGGATTATCATTTAAAACGATGTTCTCAAAGAAACTGTAAAAATTATTCCTGATTCGATCGAAGGGGCCGGCAGATTTGAAATGTTTTCTAATGATCTGCTTAACCTGGTGGGATTGAATCTTTGCATAAAAAGCGGAGGGCTCACCTGGTTTGTGGATCTCCATCAGTGGAACCTGATTGCAAACCCCCACACATCCAACCTGTTTAATAGATACATCTATTTTGTTGGTTTGAATGGTTTTGTCCAACTCCTCCTTGATACCCGCGCTGCCACTTGCGATACAGCAGGAGCCCAGTCCGATGCGGATTTCACCCTGTGACACCTTCAAGTCCGGATTTTTTATCAGGCGGGTTTTTTGAGATCCTGAGGCGTTATTTAGAAAATCATCAATCACTTTGGGAACCTTTTCGGTGGTAACATGCCCATATGTCAAATTATCAATCTGAACGACAGGGGCTATGGTGCAGCATCCCAGACAGGCTACTTTCTCCAGTGTAAACAGTCCTTCCGGATCCGTATCCTCATCACCTTCCAGCTTCAGGTTTCGTTTAAAGGCATCATAAACAAGCATGGCACCTTTCACATGGCAGGCCGTTCCCACGCATACTTTTATGATGTGTTTGCCAACCGGTCTGAACCGGAATTGTGAATAAAAGGAGGCTACCCCTATTATTTGCGAAGCAGAAATATCGGTTTGTTCGCAAACAAGCTTCAAAGCCTCTTCAGGCAGGTAGTTGAATTCTTGCTGAATATCCTGCAGGATGGGGATCACTGACTCGGGGGTGGAGCCGTGATTTTTAATAATTCGAATCGTTATATCAATTATTGTATGTTCCACACAAAAATGTTTTAACTCAAGGTTTTAATTTGGGATCAATTATTGACCTCCCAAATTGAGTAGTAATATAGCGCTGATTCCTGCTTTTTGGTCTCTCAGGGATTGTCATCCTGAGCCAATTTCGTTGAATTATTGGTTCAATGTGCCTTTTATAATTATCAAAATGATTTTTAAGCCCAATATGAGAGAGTAATTCTTCTCTTGATTTTGCCGATATTGCATATGTAAGCAGGTGAATTACTTGGTCGCTTACTTGGTCGCTTACTTGGTCGCTTACTT
>JABMQA010000183.1 GCA_013203545.1 Bacteroidota bacterium | reverse complement strand
GTTTTTTACATATCAGATACTGTATCCTTCCATAATCATTAATCATAACAAATCCGCGGGGATCAGCGTCTAAATTGTCGCCACAGATTGGCAAGACCGGGATATTATTCAGTGTAAATCAGCGCAATCAGTGGTAAAATAGATAAACAGGGATACAGGGATGGGTAATGAGAATAGGACGCAGGTTAACGCGGCAAAACATATGATCTCTGTTCTGGGCGATAGTAAATCTTAGACATCAAAAGTTATACTGACCAGATAGACCTTGACCTTATGCATCTTTCAGGTACACAGCAAGAATTTCCAGTAAGTCGATTTTATTGATTGGTTTGGAAATATAATCATTGCAGCCGGCGGCAATCGCCTTCTCGCGGTCACCCTTTAGGGCGTAGGCCGTTAATGCAATGATGATCGTTGTTATGTTAAGTGCCCTGATTTTTTGAGTGGCCTCCAATCCATTAAGTTTTGGCATTTTAATATCCATCAAAATAAGATCTACATCCTGGTAAACCTTACTTTTTTCAACAACCTCCAGGCCATCAGTGGCATGGATGGTATCTGCACCGGTTTTTCTCAGAATCGAATCAATCAGCATTAAATTACTGTCTTCATCTTCTGCAATCAATATCGTCTTCCCGCTAAAATCATAATCTGTCAAACGTGGTTTTTGAACGGCAGGCGTGATCAATTCCGGTTTTTGCATCAACCCGGGTATGGAGAAATAAAACGCACTACCATGGCCGGGTTGGGACTTTACCCAAATTTTGCCGTTGAGTTTTTGTATTAACAAGCTGCAAATATATAAACCAAGTCCTGTTCCTCCATATTTACGGGTGTGGCTGTCTTCGGCCTGCCGGAACCGCTCAAATACCAGCGACAGTTTTTCATCAGCAATGCCAATGCCCGTATCTTTAATAAAAAATACCAGGTCGTTTTGTTCATCGATATAAAAACCAAACTGTATTTTGCCCTGCTCGGTAAACTTAACGGCATTTCTGATGAGGTTTATGTAAACCTGTTTCAGTTTGGGTTTATCGGTCAGAACATTTTCGTCGATTATTTCAAAATCATAATCGGTCAGGACTTTTAAATGTTCCTTATGTTGAATTTTTTGTTCTTCGCGAATGAGTTGATTTACTTCTGTAATGAATTCCCGTAAATTAAAGTATGATTTGTTTATTTTAACGTTTCCTGATTCAATCATCGAAATATCAAACATGTCTTCAATCAGGTTAAGGAGATGTACCCCATTTTTCTGAATTGTCCGGGCAAAGTCAGTAATCTGATCTATTTCCAGCGTTTCGTCGATAAAGTCGGAAAATCCAATAATTGAGTTGAGGGGTGTTCGCAGTTCGTGGGACATGGTTGCCAGGAAGGTAGTTTTTAAGCGGTCGGATTCTTCTGCTTTCTCTTTCGCTATTACAAGCTCTTCATTTTTTTTAAGCAATTCCTGTTCTGCCTGTTTCTTATGATTGATATCCGTTAGGAAACAAAGCACGGCAGGTTGTTCATTCCATTGAATTTTGGTAGCATGGATGTTTACCCAGATAATACTTTGGTCTTTCCTTATAATTCTGAAATCAAATGCCGGAAAACTATCTCCGTTGGATGGTGTAAAATAGGTGTTCATAACCTTTTCACTGTCCTCATGGTATATCATTCCGGAAATCATTTGCCGCAGAAATTCCTCGGATGAGAATCCGGTGGCTTCTAAAACACGTGGATTGGCATACGTACAGAATTCATTCTGGACAATAAAAATTCCTTCTGATGAATTGTTAACTACCGATCTGTATTTTTCCTCACTTTCCCGCAACGATTCTTCAATTTCTCTTTTTTGTAAAGCAATGGCCGACTGATTTATAAAGGTTTCCAGCAGGTTTTTGTTTCCGATGGAACCATCTTTGCGAACGAATACAGCAATCTCACCCAGAAAAACATCATTTTGTAACATTCCCATGATATAAATCTCATGTAGCCGGATTAATTTTTCCAGGGCGAGTGCAATGTTTTTATTCAATTTGAAATTTGACAGTTCGTAAAAGGTTTGGGGGCCCTTCACTAATTTCTGTTTCTTTAGGATAGACAGCCCCGTATCGCTAACCTTAAATTGCATTCCTATTGGGTTTTGTCCCAGTAGGTTCAAAACTTTCTCAAGGGTATTGCCAATTCCGGTGATGTTTTGCACCTCCATGAGTTTCGTTTTTTTGTCGTAGGTTAAAACCAGAATGATGCAATTGTGAACAAGATTGGCGATTTCATTACCTATAAAGTCATATACGTTATCATCAGGGCCCAGGCTAAGCAGTTGCATGGCCGACTCCGACAGAAATGAAAGCTCTTTAAGATGTTCATTTGTTTTTTCTTCAATTTTTTTTCGCCCGGTAATGTCCCTTACAATGGCTTGAATGAAATCCTCACCTTTTATGGTTATTTTGTTCAGGCTGACCTCAACATCAAATTCACTGCCATCAAGTTTACAGTGCCGCCATTCGAAAAAATTGGAACCGTTATATAGCGTATCAGCAATCTTTGTTTTTGCCAGGGCTTCGGAATCACTGCCGTTGGGTTGTTTTTTTGGTGAAAACAGATAGGGCGTTTTACCAATTATTTCATCGGTGGTGCATCCAAACATTTCATAAGTACGTTGATTGCAATCGATAAAAATATTCTGTTTCATAAGGAAAATGGCATCGCTGGCGCTTTCAAACAATACCCTGTATCTTTCTTCATTTTCTTTGAGCAATTTTTCATGTTGCTTGCTTTTGGTTATGTCGCGCCAAATCGTGAAAATCCTGTCGATACCATTTTGTGGAAAAAGTGTCAGGGCAACGTCAACCCATATTTTCTGGTTGTTCCCATCCAGGTGAACCCACTCGAAACGTTTGTAACCATCACGTATGGTTTCACGTATCAGTTGTTCTGCTTTAGTCTCAGAAGTGAGGGCATCGGGTTGGAATTCAGGTGATATTTCATGGGGCCTTTTGCCTATGATATAACTTTTCGAAGATATTCTTAGAAAATCCAGGATCGCATCATTGCAATCGACAAAAATGCCATCTTCAATTATAAGGATCGGGTCGGAGGATCTTTCATACAGCCGCCGGTATTTTTCTTCGCTTTCGATGAGTTTATGCTGAATTTCCCTTCCCATGGTGACATCCCGGGCGCTGCCTACCGTACCTATAATGCGACCTTTGTGATCGAATAACGGGGCCTTATGAACATCAAGGAACAGAAATTCCCCTTTTACATAGCCATATTCGTCAAACTGTTCCGGCTTCCCGGATTTCATGACAACCTCGTCGGAATCGACGCAAATTTCGCCAAAGGTGTGCCAGTCAGGATTGTTGGGATAAGAAGCCCTTTCCCGTTCAGCAAAATACATGTCGTTTTTGCCAATGGGTTCTATTGGGGTCTTTGCATTTAAAAGGTTTTTACAAATTGCTTTGTTTACGAGTATGTAATTACAATCAAGGTCTTTGGCCCAGATCATATCAGGTATATTATCTCCGACACTCCGCATCAGGTAATACAAATCCCGGTATTTAACCTTGTTTTCCATTAAGGTTACCATAAGTTCTTTCATCTCACGCAAAGTAGAGTCTTTTTCCATAACCGATTGCAAAATATTGATTAGGTATACTGATCAGGTTAAACCTTTAGATCACTAAATTATTAATTTAATTATTACAGCAATCAACAATTTGCTTATTTTTAACGGGAATGAATAATTTATATAAAGCGATATGCAATTTTTAAGGAAAAAAATCCTGGTATCAGGAGTACTTGTTGCTGTAATAATACTGCTGTTAAGTGAATTTGTATCCGGGCAGGGAAAGACTGATCAGGAGTGTTTTATGATCCTTGTTGGGAAGGGTGCATCAGCAGATGGCAGTATTTTTCTGGCTCACAATAATGACCTTACCGGAGTGGAAGCCTCGCATCTGGTAAAGTTTTCAGGTCAAGAATATAATTTAACGGATTCGGTAACTTTTCCTTCGGGAATTAAAATACCACAGATCAGGCAAACTTTCCAATGGATGGCCTTAAAAATTTTGAAAGGTTATGCGGAGGGCGATGCTGTCGCAATCAACGAATTTGGGGTTGCGATAGCCGGTGGTGTGGCGTTGAAACCAGACCGGAACAGCCTTGCAGCATCAGCTGACCCACTGGTTGATGATGGTTTAACAGGTGGTGTCAGGTACATCGCATTACAACGGGCTAAAACCGCCAGGCAATGTGTAAGCATGCTGGGGAAGATGTACACGCAATATGGTGTAACCTATCCAAGTGGTGTTGGGATCGCTGATACCAGTGAGATCTGGTACATCGAATCGGGAGGTGGTCATTGCTGGGCTGCTGTTAGGGTGCCCGATTCTTGCTACTGGCCACAGGCCAATGGATACCGCATTGGAATGGTGGATCCTGATGATACAACCAATTATTATTGCGCACCGGGATTGCTGCAATTTTGCAGGGAGCATAATTTATGGAATCCTGCAAAGGGGGCATTTCGTTTTTCGGAGGCATTTGGCGGTGGAAGGAGAGAAAGAAATGAAAAGCCATACTATGATACACGCCGGATCTGGCGATGTATAGATTTGCTGAACCCTGGATTAAAAATGGAACCCGGTTTGAAACGTTATCCCGAATATCTCAAACCGGATAGAAAAATCTCACTTCAGGATTGCTTTGATATTTTGCGTGACAGGTATGAAGGTTCCGAATTTGAAAGCAATGTTGTAGATAATGGAATAAATGGGGAGCGTCCCATCGCATCCCGTAACGCTGTACACTCAGATGTAATCCAGCTATATCCGGGATTACCGATAGCTTGTGGCGCTGTTCTGTGGGTTGGGATCGGGGCTCCGATAAGCACCTTTTATGTGCCCTGTTTTTATGGAATTGAGGAAATTCCACATGCGTTAACTTCTTCCTCGATGGACTATGATGATAGCTATCTGTTTTGGAAATTCAGAAAACTCTCGGAAAATTCCATGCAAAATGGTGAATTATTGAAGATGATTAACGATCAGCAAAAGGTTTTCGAATCTGCTGTTATCGAATCCATACCTGGCATCCTGCAGCAGGCACAAATCAGATTGGACCGGCAAGACGAAAGTTGCAGAACATTTCTCGAAAGGGTTTCATCAGGCTACCTCCAGGAGGTTATCCTGATTGTTGATTCATTGAATGCTGTTTCTGATAGCCGGGTATTTGATAAACATTGAGAATTGAGAGTCTTTAAGGATATTTTTTAGCATGTGATATTTAACATTTCAGGGGATAAATGTTTATTAATAGTAACTTTGTAAAAGTTAACCAGTCTTTAATATGGCATGTTTAAAGTAAACGCATTTCTGGCAGGGCTTTTTTTATTATTAGGCAGTGTAAAACTGATTTCCCAGGAAGATGGACAACCTGGGTTGGTTACGGATCGACCCGATCTGACAGAGTCAGCATATATAATTCCCACAGGAAAATTCCAGATCGAGACGGGTTTTATTTTTGAGGGCGACAAAGAACAAAATGTTAAAGAAGAGAACTTTTCGTTGTTTACAACACTTTTCAGGTACGGCGTAAATGATTATTTTGAACTTCGTTTGGGTTCATCACTGAATAGGCAAAAAACCACAATCGATAGTGAATCGGAAAATTATTTTGGTATTAGCTATGTTGAGGCTGGTATGAAAATTGAAATGGTTGAAGCTCATGGTAATGTACCTCAAATTGCTTTTCTTACACATGTCATTATTCCCGAATCAGGAAAAAAAGAGTTTGCACCGGGATACCTCACGCCTTCCCTGGCGCTTGCAGTTGAGCATGAATTGAACGGTATATTTTCGTTGGGATATAATTTGGGTGTTGTTTGGAATGGGATCAATGCCAAAACAGCCGGTAAATATTCTGTGGCATTGGGTATTGGTTTTTCGGAAAAACTTGGTGGGTTTATCGAAACTTATGGTTATTTTCCACAGGATGAACAAGGTATAAATATACTGGATCTTGGATTGACATATCTGATAAAAAACAATTTGCAAATTGATGTTTCCGGAGGCATTGGCTTGTCACGCGTAGCCCCTGATTACTTTGGTAATGCAGGTATGAGCTGGCGGATACCAAATTAAACGATTGACGCATATGAAAAGAATTAATATTTTACTAATTTCCCTGGTTTTGCTTTTTTTTACCTCCTGTAATAATGAAGGAACAGGAGATGGAAATTCGGAAAACGGGAAATTAATTGTCGTTTCAACCACTACAATGGTCACTGACTTACTATTTCAAATTGGGGGTGATAAAATAGAATTGAATGGCCTGATGGGCCCGGGAGTAGATCCGCACCTTTACAAGGCAAGTGAGGGCGATGTTACCAGGCTATTTAATGCCGACCTTATTTTTTACAACGGGATACACCTTGAAGGGAAAATGACCGATCTATTCGAAAAGATTGGTGCCCGTGGAAAGAAGACCTTCGCGATTTCCTCGGCAATACCTGAGGGCAAATTGATATTAATTGGTAATCAAGGTGGGCACTATGATCCACACATCTGGTTTAGTGTTGATAACTGGAAGCTTACTGCAGGGTATGTTACCGATGTGCTTGTGGATAACGATTCGATAAATGCCGGCTTCTACCATCAGAACCTGCTCAGGTATTTATCGGAGCTGGATGGCCTGGGGAATTATGTTCAAACCAGGGTTGATGGGATTCCCGGCCCAAAAAGGGTATTGATAACCGCACATGATGCATTTGAATATTTTGGGCGGGAATATGGTTTTGAGGTGATTGGATTGCAGGGTATCAGCACGGTATCGGAAGCCGGTGCCGCCGATGTTAAAAACCTTGCAGAATTTATATTTGAAAGAAAAATACCTGCAGTTTTTATCGAGTCGTCAGTTTCCAAACGAAATATTGAAGCTTTAATAGCAGCAGTACATTCAAGGGGCTTTGATGTTAAAACCGGGGGTGAATTGTTTTCTGATGCGCTTGGCAGCTCAGGCACACCTGAGGAAACCTATACAGGCATGTACAAACACAATATTGATGTAATTTCGGATGCCTTAAAATAAATAACCATGTTGAACACCATACTTGAAATAAACGACCTCACCGTTGCATATCAATACAAGCCTGTACTTTGGGACATCGACCTGGTTGTCCCCGAAGGTGTGATGATGGGAATTGTAGGCCCCAATGGTGCAGGGAAATCCACACTCATCAAGGCAGTGCTGGACATTGTAAAGCCTGTTGCCGGCAGTGTAAAGCTACTTGGTAAACCCTATCATAAGGTAAGGTCAAAAGTAGGTTATGTGCCCCAGAAAGGGAGTGTTGACTGGGATTTTCCAACCACGGTTATTGATGTGGTTTTGATGGGGATATATGGAAAGCTTGGATGGGTAAGGAGGCCGGGAAGACGGGAGAAAATTCTGGCTGGCGAGGCCATCGGGAAAGTGGGTTTATCCGATTTTACCAATAGGCAGATCAGCCAGTTGTCGGGTGGCCAGCAACAAAGGGTTTTCCTGGCCAGGGCACTGATACAGGATGCGGCTGTATATTTTATGGATGAACCTTTCCAGGGTGTGGACGCAACCACCGAAAAGGCAATCATTGGGATTTTGAAGGAGCTGAAAAGCCGTGGTAGAACCGTGATAGTAGTTCATCACGATTTGCAATCTGTCAGGGAATATTTTGATTGGGTTACCCTTTTAAATGTGAGAAAAATCGACAGCGGTCCCACCGACAAAGTTTTTAACAATGAGAACCTCGAAAAAGCATATGGCGTAAATTTCAACATGGCAGTAACGAAATAATCGATGGATTTTATTGATTTTATTATCAGTCTGTTCACAGATTACACAACCCGGACCATTGGTATGGGTACAGCGGTTCTGGGCATCGCCAGTGGTACGCTGGGCGCATTTACCGTATTACGGAAGCAAAGCCTGCTGGGTGATGCAATTGCCCATGCTTCACTACCCGGGATTGCACTCGCATTTTTGATAACAGGCATAAAAAATCCCTTTGTATTTTTTGTGGGTGCAGCCCTTTCGGGATGGCTGGCAACTTTATGGATAATGAGCATTGTTAACAATACCAGGATTAAAAGTGACGCTGCACTGGGTGTTGTACTCGCTGTGTTTTTTGGTGTGGGCCTGGTTTTGCTCACTTATATCCAAAAATTGCCAAATGCAAACCAGGCAGGGCTGGAAACCTTCCTTTTTGGACAGGCTGCTACCCTGATAAAGGAGGATGTGATCATCATGTTGGTGATAACAATTTTTTCACTCTTGTGCATTTTCATGCTTTGGAAGGAGTTTAAGCTGGTAACCTTCGATCCACAGTTTGCAAGATCTATCGGGTATAAAACCAATTTGCTGGATTTTATTTTGAACACCCTGATTGTTTTAGCTATTGTTTTGGGTTTACAAACAGTGGGAGTGGTATTGATGAGTGCCTTGCTGATCGCACCCGCTGCCGCTGCCAGGCAATGGACTGACAAACTGGGCAGAATGGTGGTTTTATCAGCCATATTTGGTGCTTTGTCGGGATTGGCAGGCACTGCAATTTCCAGTACAGGCGCTAAAATATCCACCGGACCAACCATCGTTTTGTCGGCTGTATTTATTGTTTTCATTTCATTTATGTTTGCCCCAAGACGGGGATTGATCGCCAAAGCAGTCCAAAGGGGAAAAAACCGGCACCGACTCGCGCTAAATAAAATATTCCAGAGTATGTACGAAATTTGCAAAAACCATGATAACCCCGGTCATAAGCACTCGCTGGCTATTTTAAAAACGTTGCCCGAATTTAACAAACGAACAGTAAGGGTCCTTCAGGAAAAGGATTTAATTAGCATCGATAAAAAACGGGATTGGTGCCTGACCGCTAAGGGTTTAAAGAAAATAGAGGAAATGACAGATAATGAAAATTAATAACGATGAGTACCCCTCAAATTGAAATACAGATCATTGCATCCCTGGTAGCCCTGGCATGTGCCATTCCGGGTGTATTCCTTGTATTGCGAAAAATGGCGATGATAAGTGATGCCATCAGCCATGCAATACTGCCTGGTATTGTTGTAGGGTTTATCCTGACCAACTCCATTAATTCCCCATTATTAATTGTTCTGGCAGCCCTAACCGGTGTGTTAACCGTTACCGTGGTGGAGTTGATAAGTAAAACCAGGCTTGTTAAGGAAGATGCTGCAATTGGTTTGGTGTTTCCGGCCCTGTTTAGTATTGGTGTAATCCTTATTTCAAAAGGCGTTGGAAACATCCATCTGGATACCGATTCGGTTCTACTGGGCGAACTTGCATTTGCCCCTTTCGACCGGCTGGTGGTAAGTGGTGTGGATATCGGCCCGAAGAGCGCGTGGGTCATGGGTGCCATCCTGATCATAAATTTGCTGTTTACACTTGTGTTTTTTAAGGAACTTAAGATCAGTACTTTTGATCCGGGATTGGCCAAAAGCCTCGGGTTTGTCCCTGTTATTCTGAATTACGCCCTGATGAGTACGGTATCGATAACTACTGTCGGGGCCTTTGATGCCGTTGGGGCGATACTTGTGGTTGCCTTTATGATTGCTCCCGCCGCCACTGCCTATCTGATTACCGACAGACTGAAAATAATGATTTTTCTTGCAGCTCTAATTGGTGTTATTGCTGCCATTTCGGGATACTGGATGGCACGGTTTCTGGATGCCTCCATTGCCGGTTCGATGGCTACGATGTGCGGGATTATATTTCTTTTTGTGTTTCTTACAGGATCAAAGCGGGGTATCATTTCTGTAATACGCAGGAAATATAAACAGAAATTTGAATTCGCTCAAATGACACTGGTCATGCATATTGAGAATCACAGTGGTGAAAATGATGACATAAACGAAAGACGAAAAATTCACCTCAAGGATCATTTTGGCTGGGATGAAAAATTTATTGATAAGGTAGCGCATTTGTCGGTGACGAGCAAGTTGCTTGAGATAAATGATAACGTTTTTTCGATAACCTACAAGGGAAAGCAATTTGTGGATGCAGCCAATTCACTGGTTACCGCAAGATATCACCCGGGATTTGCCGTACTGCGTAAGGAGTTTAGTATTTTCGCGGGGTAAAATATAAACGTAAATGGGTTTTGGCAATCAGGAAGTCTTTTATGGCCGACTATTACCGGGTGTATTTTTGATGTGCGGCAAATACTTCGCCAGCTCATCAAACAACTCTGTTATGTACACGGGCTTGGCAATGAATCCACAAAACAAATCCCTGAATTTTCCGCTTATGTCCGATTTTCCAATGCTTGCAGTGAAAGCCAGTACCGGAATGTGTTTTAACACCGGGTTGTCTTTAATAATTTCGGTGGCTTCAAATCCGTTTTTAAATGGCATTTTTATATCCATAAGAATTACATCCGGGACATATTTTTCAGCTAATTCTACAGCCTCAACGCCATTTTCCGCCACATAAATCACCACATTTGAATTTTCAAAACAGGCAATGATCAGGTTCCGGTTCAATTCTTCATCATCAGCAATTAATAGTTTTCCTCCCGTGAAAATAATATCCGATAAATATGCAATACCCGATGTTTCCTTTTTTACTTGTTGAGGTTTATAGGATATGGGGACATTGATAAGATTAACTGTAAAAGTGCTGCCCTTTCCGGTTTCACTTTTCACGCTGATGGTTCCACCCATCATTTCCACAAGCCTTTTCGATATGGGCAATCCCAATCCGGTACCTTGAAATTTTGTATGATTGCGTGTTATTTGCCTGAACGATTCAAAGATCATGTCCTGATGGGCCGGCTCAATGCCAATTCCGGTGTCTTCAATCTCAATGGAAAGATCAATTATTGAGGGTGCCCCGCTTACTATGATATTTCTTTTCGTAGGAAAAATTTTCAGGGTTACCTGGCCCTGATCAGTAAATTTGATGGCATTACCCAATAAATTCATCATGATCTGCCTGAATCTAATCTCATCCAACTCAAGCATATCAGGAATTGCCGGATCAATGTCAATCCCGAAGTGGATGCCTTTTTCTTTGGCTATCAGTGCGAAAAGGTCTTTTATATCTTCAACGGTTTTACCAATGTTAACCTGATCATGAGAAAGCAGCATCCGGCCCGCTTCAATTCTAGACAGATCCAGAATGTCGTTCAGCAGACGCAATAAATTCTTACTTGCCAGGTCAATTGAAGCGATGTACTTAATTAGTTTGGGGTCGCCGGTATTTCTTCTTATCATTTCAGAAAAGCCAACAATGATATTTAACGGGGTCCTGATTTCATGACTCATGTTGGCCAGGAACCTGCTTTTAAATTCCAGCGCTTCCTCTGTTTCATCTTTCGATTTTTGTAATTGAGCGTTCAGCTTTTCGAGTTCATTTTTGTTATGCAAAAGGCGATTGTTGGCAATACGGATTTTGTTCCATGCAAGTATCAATAAGACAGTGCTTAAGAAGATAACAATGACAATAATAGTGAGGTATTGGTTGATTTTTTTATGACGCTGCGCTTTTAATTCTTCGGTTTTAGCCTTTTCGGTTAGGATAATATTTTCCTTTTCTTTTTGCTCGGTTTCATATTTGGTTTCAAGCTCCTTAATAGTCTCATCTTTTTCGATGTTATACAATGAATCTTTTACTGCACTGTATTTTTCC
>JABMQA010000182.1 GCA_013203545.1 Bacteroidota bacterium | reverse complement strand
TTTCAATACAGATGCCCTGGGCATGATCGAAACCAGAGGCTTTACTGCAATGGTAGAAGCTTCTGACGCAATGGTTAAAGCCGCCAAAGTTGAGTTAATAGGCTATGAGAAAACCGGTGGCGGATATGTTACTGCCATTGTTCGTGGTGATGTTGCCGCTGTTCGCGCTGCCGTTGATGCAGGCGTTCGCGCTGCTGAAAAAGTTGGTGAAATCGTGTCAACGCACGTTATACCCAGACCTCACGAAAATGTTGATACTGCCCTTCCTTTGGGTAGAGGCAAATTAAAAAAATAATCCATGATTTTAGCAAGGGTAGTTGGTACAGTTGTTTCCAGCCACAAACCCCGTGAAATGGATGGGATTGCTTTCTTGCTCATCGAGAAAATCGATCCTGTTACCATGAAGGGGAAAGGCGATTATGTTGTAGCGATGGACTCAGTAGGTGCCGGACTGAACGAAATTGTTTTCTACGCATCAGGAAGTAGCGCCCGGTTTACGCCCACTACAGATGGTAAACCTACCGATTGTTCAATCATTGCCATCGTTGATTTTATCGAAAAAAATGGCGCTTTCACATACAGGAAAGATAAAGCTGAAGATTGATGATTTTAGGCAAGGTAGTCGGAACAGTAGTAAGTAGCGCTTCCACAATTGGTATTGAGGGGGCAAGCTTCTTGTTGATCGAAAAGTGCAATCAGGCAGGTATGCTTAAGAACGACTATGTGGTAGCCCTCGATATGGTTGGGGCAGGAAAGGATGAAATGGTCATGGTTTCAGAAGGGTCCACAGCCAGGGAAACTCCTTTAACTGTTTCCAAACCGGTGGATGCCATGGTTGTGGGAATTGTTGATTTGATTGATGAAAACGACAACATTATCTATCGGAAATGATTGGTGAAAAAAAAATTGTGGTTTTAGGTGCGCTGGAATTCAGTAGTATCGCGGTTGGTTTTACGGCCATGGACGAAATGGTTAAAATTGCACCAATAACCATCATCGATGCCCGCACCATTAGTTCAGGAAAGTACCTCATTATCTTCACCGGGGATGTGGCATCCGTCGAATACGCTTTCCGCAGAGGTTCTGATATTGGCATGGATTACATCGTCGACAGCCTGTTCCTTCCTCAGGTTCACGAGGACGTTATTTCCGCAATTGGCACAACCCTGCAAACCGGGCAATGGGATGCCATCGGTATCATCGAAACAAGTTCGGTAATCTCCAGCATTGAAGCTGCCGATTCGGCTGCGAAAGAAGCAGAGGTACAAATTATAGAAATTCGGCTTGCAGATGGTTTTGGAGGGAAATCCTATGTAAAAATGAGTGGCACCCTTACCGACGTTCAGTCTTCTATGGCAAGCGGAATTGTAAAGGCAAAAGCCAAAGATACCCTGGTTATGGATACGATTATTCCTCAGCCACATAAGGAAATAAAGCCATTTTTTATGTAAAAACGAAGGTGTATGGATAATTTAGAAGACAGCATACGACAGCTCGTACAGGAAGCCTTGAATAACATGGCCCTTACTCCGGAGTCCGGTGATACCGGGGGAAAAATGGGCATGTTCTCAAACCTGTATGATGCCGTTTACGCGGCAGGTTTAGCTTTCGGGGAATTGAATGGAATAACACTTGAAACCCGTAAGCTTCTTATTGCCAACATGCGCAAGTTTGCCCTCGAGCACAATGAGACATATAGCAAAATGGCCTGTGAAGAAACGGGGTTTGGCCGTGTGGCCGACAAAATCATTAAAAATGAGCTTGCCATTCACAAAACCCCCGGAGTTGAGGACATTGAATCTGTTGCCTATTCCGACGATAACGGCCTGACGCTCGTAGAGCGGGCACCCTATGGTGTTATCGGCTCAATTACGCCAAGCACAAATCCCATGGCTACCATAATATGCAATGCCATTGGCATGGTTGCAGCCGGTAATTCGGTGGTTTTCAATCCGCATCCGGCTGCAAAAAAAGTATCTGCCTACCTTATTAATCTCTTTAATCAGGCCATTGTTGAGGCCGGGGGGCCAAAAAATTTATTATGCTGCATAACCAATCCCACCATTGAATCGGCAAAGGAAATGATGGCCCATCCTAAAATAAACCTTCTGGTAGTTACGGGTGGCCCTGCAGTAGTGAAAACAGCCATGAACAGTGGCAAAAAGGTGATTGGTGCAGGTCCGGGTAACCCGCCTGCCGTGGTAGACGAAACAGCCGACATTCCAAAAGCCGCAAAGGATATCGTTGACGGAGCAAGTTTCGATAACAATGTAATATGCATCTGCGAAAAGGAAATCCTCTGCGTGGAATCGGTGGCAGATCAGTTGAAAGCTGAGATGAAAAAACACGGTGCCTACGAGTTAAATGAAGAACAAATCCGCAGGATAACGGAGATTGTAATTGCGGAGCCGGGTTCCCGTGGTAAGGAAGGCGCCTCCAGCAAGGTTTATGTGGGCAAAACAGCCGCTTTCATTGCCAGGTCAATCGATCTTGATCTGCCCGAATCCACAAGGTTACTACTTTGTGAAGTGGGACCCGATCATCCGCTGGTGTGGACGGAGCAGTTGATGCCGGTTATGCCATTGGTCCGTGTTAAAGACGTGGATGTCGCCATTGATCTTGCCGTTGAAGTGGAACATGGTTTCAGGCATACTGCCATTATGCACTCACTTAATATTGCTAAACTGAGCAGGATGGCAAAGGCGATGAACTGTTCCATCTTTATCAAGAATGGGCCGAGTTATGCAGGCCTTGGCCATGGCGGGGCAGGTTTTGCTTCCTTTACGATTGCAAGCCCGACAGGAGAAGGCGTAACGCGCCCGAGAACGTTTACCAGGGAAAGAAGATGTACACTGGTTGATTATTTTAGGATTATTTAAACTTTTAATAGATGAAATTAGGAAGGGTCATAGGACGCGTGGTATGCACTAAAAAAGTTGATTCTTTTGAAGGCTTGAAACTTCTGCTTGTACAACCGGTAGATGAAAACCGCAATCCGCAGGGCGATGCCCTTGTGGCTGTGGATACAATACAGTCAGGCCCTGGCGAATTGGTTTATTACGAAACAAGCAAAGAAGCCGGAAGGGTATTGGAAACAACGATGAACCCTGCTGATGCAGCCATTATGGGAATTGTTGATGAACTTTTTATTGATAAAAGCCTATGAAACTCGGTAAGGTAATCGGTAACGTAGTTTCAACAATTTCGGTTGAAGCATACAAGTCCAGGAAAATTCTTGTGGTGCAACCCATCGATCCAACAGGAAAAGCCTCTGGAAAATCAGTGCTGGCCATTGATGCAGTTCAGGCCGGCGTTGGCGATATTGTGCTCACACTTGAGGAAGGCAATTCTGCAAGACAGATTATCAACGAACCTGGTGCGGGTACCGTAAAACATGTGGTTGCAGGCATTGTAGATTCGGTAAACCTCAAGTAGAGGCAACAGTTTTATTTTGAATAATTTATCATGCAATCCCGAAAACTTTCGGTAGCAGAGACGCAAAATTTTGAGAAGCAGTAATTTAATGAACGAATGATTCGTAAAGACTAAAATTGCATATGCCGGATTTGTTTTCTAAGTTTCTTATTCTTTGCGCCTTAGCGCCTTAGCGAGAGATTTTGTGAATAATTTGGTCTAATGTATTAATTCCAGAATAGGATGAATGAAATTCATAACGGAAATACAGATCAGGTAAAACGGGTAGCAATTGGAGCCGATCACGGTGCGTTTGCCGCCAAGGAAGCCCTGAAATCTTACCTGACAATTGCAGGATATAAAGTGGTGGATGTGGGGACTGACAACGGAACCACAGCGGTTGACTATCCCGACTTTGCCTGGGCCGTTGCCCGTAAAGTGGTCAGCGGTGACTGCGACAGAGGTATCATGCTGGATGGGGCAGGAATTGGTTCCTCCATGGTTTGTAACAAGGTTCATGGAATCCGGGCTGCTTTATGCTGGAATTCTAAAACTATTGTCAACAGCCGTCAGCACAACAATGCGAATGTACTCACCATGGGCAGTGGCATGCATGGGATAGGGGAAATTTGTTCGATGGCCAGGTTATGGCTCGAAACCGGTTTTGAAGGCGGGAGGCACTGGCCTAGAATTAATAAAATGATGGAAATCGAAAAAAACAGAAGATAAAATGGATCAGAATGAATTGGTAGAGAAAATTACCCGGGAGGTAATGGCGCGATTAAAAGAAAAGATGAAAGAGCTGGGTGATTCAAAATCAGAAGAAGCTGATAGCCGACCGGGAATAACCCCGGCCGAACTGGCCAGGTTCATGGATCATACGCTTTTAAAACCAGGGGCCGTACAAACCCAATTCGACCAGTTGGTTAGCGAAGCATTAAACTATAAGTTTTATTCCGTTTGTGTAAACTCAAGCTGGGTACCTTACGTTGCCAAAAAACTTCGTGGCAGTGAGGTTAAAATCTGTTCGGTGGTGGGTTTTCCTTTGGGTGAAATGGATTCAAGAAGCAAAGCCTTCGAAACCAGGAATGCCATTGCCAGTGGAGCACACGAAATCGACATGGTCATGAATATCGGTGCGCTTAAATCAAGGAATTTAAAATTGGTCGAAGAGGATATCCGTTCAGTTAAAAGGGCATGTCGCAGCAATACCATTCTTAAAGTAATCATCGAGACTGTGCTGTTAACCGACGAGGAAAAAGTGTTAGCCTGCGAAATCGCGAAAAAAGCAGGCGCCAATTTTGTTAAAACAAGTACAGGGTTTAGTGGTGGAGGCGCTTCAGTTCAGGATATTTTGCTGATGCGCAGGGTTGTGGGTCCTGACATGGGTGTGAAAGCCAGCGGTGGTATCAGGGATTATAAATCTGCGGTGGATCTGATCAAAGCCGGAGCCACCAGAATCGGAGCAGGTGCAAGCGTTCAGATTGTCTCTGGAGGTAACGTATCCGGGTAA
>JABMQA010000021.1 GCA_013203545.1 Bacteroidota bacterium | reverse complement strand
GTACTGGCCTGGCGAAAATGTGAATACCATCGGTAATATCAACACACATGAGGGTTATAAAATAAAGGTAACAGAACAGGTTGAACTGACAATTTGGGGCGGATTGGAAACCGACAAAACCATTTATCTGGAAGAGGGCTGGAACCTGTTGCCTGTAATCAGCCTGTGTGATGCAGACATTGTATCCTTGTTTGCCGGCACGGATGTCATGATCATTAAGGAGATAGCCGGATATGATATTTACTGGCCCGAGTTCGGTATCAATACCCTTGGCATATGTAAACCGGGCAAAGGCTATTTTGTTTTAATGGGATCTCCTGCAACGATTGAGTTTCCTGATTGCCTCAAATTATCCGGACAAATATCCAATAACAAACCCATGCAAAGAAACAAGCCCGCGATCTGGAACCACGTTGAACCCACTCCCGGATCGCATTTAATTTATATTCCAAACAAAGTAGCCTTAAATGGAGGATTACAATCCGGCGACATCCTCGGGGCATTTGAGCCCCGGGGTTTCTGCGCCGGCATTTACGAGGTGGGAATGGGGGATTATATGACACTGTTCCCCGATGATCCCACAACCACCAATAGCAATGGATTTTCTGAGGGCGATCCGTTGACCTTTAAATTGTGGAGACCATCAGATGGGTCGGAACAGCTTGTGGAAATAACTTTTGATTCCGGCTTGCCATATGCTGACGGCACCTTTGCTGAGAATGGTTACTCCGGAATTAAGGAAGTTAAAATAATTGCTGCATCGGAAGGCAACCCGATGGAACCCAGGCTATCCATATTTCCAAATCCGGTAATTGATAAACTAAATGTAAACATTCCACAATCTGGTTGGATGAATGTTTTTGGGGCGCATGGAAATCTGGCTCAATCAGCAGAACTTATCGATGGAAACAACACAGTAGATCTTTCACACCTACACGGTGGTTTCTATTCCGTTGAGGTAATTTGTATTGATTTCAGATCGGTGACAAAAATCATAAAAAGGTAGAATTTCCCCAAATTATCAAATAGATCCAGCTTCAGGAGGCAGGCTTTTATGATTCAAATAGTTATAAAGGCCTGCCATGTTTCTCCCCCTGGATTAAATCATAATGTTTAAACAAGCGGGATAATACATCACAAGTTTTTTTTATGAACCAATGAGCAGCATGAAAACAGATTGCTATTTTTTCATTTCAAATTTCAGAATCGTTCCATTCCCTCCATCGCCTTCGTTGGAAATATACAGTGTGCCATCCGGCGAAAATGTGATGCCTTCGGGCTGGATAAATTGCCACTTGTCAAGCATGGCTATCGAAAGTATGTTTCCATCCCTGTTGAGTACGATCATAGCTTTCCCCACTGATGCAAGAACGTAAATATGGTCTGTAGTGGGATGAATAGCAATTGCCGATGGCTGGAAGCGGATGTCACCCGATTCTTCCAGGGAGCCGGCAATTTGATGTGAGATTCGCTCGAAGTACGACATCTCATCAAAGTCCTTGATTTTTTTCAATTCGATAAGATAGGTGGGGTTTTTAGATAGTTTTTCCTTCTCCAGATCAAAGCTGTAAATGGCCTTAAAGCCATCGTATTCATCCCCATCCCCAATATTTGAATTTCCCTTGCATGCAATGAGCAATGCCTTTTCAACCGGATCATAGCACAATCCTTCACTGTTGTTTTTTTTAGTAAGTGGGGTTTCATATTTACTTTCGTCTATTTCCTTCTGATCATCAAAATTTTTCAATTCATAAATTTTCCCGTCACTACGTAAAACCCAGGCAGTTTTCCCGTCGATAGTAATATCTTCATAATCTGCATCCTTACCAAAATCAACACTTTTTATAATACGGCGCTCATCAAGATTGTAGAAAAATAATTTCCCATCCTCATCCTGAATGCAAACCATGATATTGTTGGTAATCCAGGCAATTCCGGAAATCTCTGCAAGAATTGACGGAAGGATATATTTATCTGACGGTTGATTCAGGTCATATGGAAATACAAAATCTTTCGCTTCAGGATGTGTGTTTTCCTGGCATGATACAAACTGAAATGGAATGAATAGCAGTAAACAATACAGAATATTATGATAATTTATTTTCATGCTTCAGTATTTGAATGAGTTCCTTTACAATTAGCTGATGGTCGAAAGCCATTTCCGGAAGTTCATCCAAAAGATACCAACCGGCATCCTTTGCATCATCAGCACCCTTCACATTTGTATTTGATGGATTTACAAACCCAAAAAAAACAACCGATACTGATCTTCCCCTCGGATCCCTGCCGGGATCACCATAGGTTCGAAATTGGGTCAGGTCAACACCGGTAAGGCCGGTCTCCTCTTTCAATTCCCTTAACGCAGATTCAACAAGCTTTTCATCCATTTCGATAAATCCACCGGGCAATGCCCAGCAATTTACAAATGGCGGATTGCCCCGTTGAATGAGCAAAATGGACCATTTCTGTTCAAGCTTTGTGAACACTGCAATATCAACAGTTACAGCCGCTCGTGGATATGAATAAGTATAGGTCATATTTCCGTCTAAATTACTTTTTTTTAATTGAAATCAACTATTTTGGATAGCCCAGTCCTTTTGAGACTGTGTGAAAATAATTTGATAATTGACTGGCACCGGGATTTATCCCGGTGGACAGAATTACAAAATTTTACTGGGCTTTAGCCCAAATGACTCATTTTGTGGGCTAAAGCCCGATTTGATTGGGTTCTCCTAATC
>JABMQA010000181.1 GCA_013203545.1 Bacteroidota bacterium | reverse complement strand
GTCGAGGATATCGTTGATAATCCCGAGAAGGTTGTGGGCTGAAAAACGGACCTTATCGAGGTAATCACGCTGCTTTGGTGATAGCCGCGTTTGAAGCGCCAAATGTGACATACCAATTATGGCATTCATCGGTGTTCTGATTTCGTGGCTCATATTTGCCAAAAATGCCGATTTCAGTTTATCCGATTGCTCTGCCATCTCTTTTGCTTTAACCAACTCACGATTGCGTTCATTCAATTCCCGGGTCCGTTCCTCAACTTTCTTTTCAAGATTACGGTTAACTTCCTCCACAGCATCCTTCTGTTTATCAAGCTGGACATTGAGATAGTAATCCCGCCTTGCATAAAACTCGATATTGTAAGCTGCAAACATACCAATTAGGTTGGCGCTTATATAGAAAAAATTATTGTTTACAATGATCTCATTACTGGCATTTGTATAAAAAATGGCCCCAATGTTATAGATGGCCAGCGTTAACCATCCTGCTATGGAGGCAAGAAAAAACCTAAGTTTAATAAAAAAGTAACCCGCGGTAAAAATAAGCATCATGCCAGCATAATAGGAATAGTTTTCAGGAACAAGAACAGTCATGATACTAATGCCGGTACCGGCAATAACGAAGCTGATAAAAAGCAGGGTTTGCCAAATGAATTTAAAATACTTTGTAAAAGAAATTAAAATAACAAGCACCAATATTGGGATGACAAAAAGAAACCTGATGATCCAGAATATTTCTGCAAACTCCGGCACGATATACGAATCAAGGAAACCAAAAACGCCGTAAAGAAGTATAACCAAAGCAAAGGATAATCTGAACTGAATAAGCGAATCATAATAATATTTGCCCAGAAATTCATGTTCGCTCTTTTCCGGGAAGGAAAGCGTAACCCTGTTGAGCTTCATTTCTTTTATTAGAGGCAGTTTCTGGATCATTTACAATTCAATAAGTTATCACCCTAAAATCATCGTTCTTTACAATCTAATTTCCTCAGTTCATCCTTTCATAGGCTGAACAAAGATATAAAAGTAATTTATAATCCTACTTTTTTTGATGGTACTTTATAGCAACAGCAGTGTATTTGTTATTCTGTAAAATTTAAGGTGTAGTTTTGCAAACAGGATTTTCAATACGTTTTACCCTTCCTGAAAGTTAGCTTCAATCAAGAATTGTCCTTGTTCACATACGAACAGTCAGCATAAAGAAACCGAACACTTTTGTCAGACAGCAAATATCCTGAAATTTTATCACGCTATAAATCAATGCATTTAATTATTTGGCACAGAAAATGAGAATGCCTTGCGACTATAAAAACACAAACATGCTATTTAATAATTGAGTAGCTTTGAAAATGAACAATGAGCAAGCTGTTACATTTACCGAATATCAGCCAGGAACTTGAACAAAAACTAATCAAGGCGGGGATTGAAAAACCGGAGCAATTACGCGAGAAGGGCAGCAGAAATGTTTTTGTTAAAATCAAATCATTTGATTCCAGTACGTGTTACAATATGCTACTGGCACTCGAAGGGGCAATACAGGGAAAATTGGCTGACGAGTTGGATGAAAATACTAAAAATGAACTGAAACTTTTTATGGAAATATTTAATCAATAAATAAACTTTGTAACTAAAATTAAAGTAAAACGTCAATTTGTTAAATCTTAAATACAAAAAACTATGATCAAAACAGTAAATCTTACAAAAGTATTCCGTACGGATGAAGTTGAAACTACAGCATTGAACCAGGTTTCATTTGAAGTTAAAGAAGGTGAATTTGTTGCAGTTATGGGGCCTTCAGGGTGTGGAAAATCAACATTACTGAATATTTTGGGATTGCTTGATAACCCCACTGACGGCGATTACTATTTCCTGGGTAATGAAGTATCCGGCTTTTCTGAAAAACAACGTGCATCATTAAGGAAACATAACATTGGTTTTGTTTTCCAGAATTTTAACCTGATTGATGAACTCAATGTTTTCGAAAACGTTGAACTACCGCTGATTTACCTTGGGTACAAAGCCAGTGAACGCCGGGAAAAAGTAGAAGCTGCCCTTGAGCAGATGCAAATCATACACCGGAAAAAACACTTCCCTTTACAACTTTCGGGTGGTCAGCAACAGCGGGTAGCAGTTGCGCGCGCCGTAGTTGCCAATCCCAAGCTGATCCTTGCGGATGAGCCTACCGGTAACCTCGACTCAGCGCACGGCGAAGAGGTTATGAACCTGCTCGAACAACTCAACAAAAATGGCACTACCATTATTATGGTAACACACTCGCAAAGGGATGCCGAATACAGTCACCGCATCGTAAGATTGTTCGACGGTCAGATTGTCACCGAAAACATCAAGGAACAGTTTGCCTTGTAACATTTTCAAAAACAAGCAAGCGACATGTTTTTAAATTATCTGAAAAGTGCACTGCGTAACATTACGAAAAACAAGTTCTACTCGTTCCTGAATATTTTGGGGCTGGCAATTGGGATTGCTGCTTTCATATTTATCTTTCTTTATGTTAGAAATGAGATTAGCTTCGACAAATATCACGAGAAAGCCGACAGGATCTACAGGGTAGAATCTGATTTCACCATATCAGGAAAGCATGACCAGTTTGCCATTGTGCCGGTTCCAATGGGACCGGCCCTTAAACTCGAATTCCCGGAAGTTGAAGAAATGTGCCGTTTTAATGATGTTGGGAACAGCCTTTTTAAATACGGGGATAAAGAGTTTTATGAAGATGGTTTCTATTTTGTAGATTCCACAATTTTCGATATTTTCACCCATAAGGTTCTGGTAGGCGATCCAAAATCCTGCCTTGTTGAACCCTATTCGGTAGTAATCACCGAATCGATAGCCATGAAATTTTTTGGCGACCAAAACCCAATGGGTGAGATTATGGAATCGGGCAGCGGCCGAAAGTATAAGGTAACCGCTATCATGGAAGATGTCCCTATCAACTCACACCTAAAATTTGATGCACTGCTATCGGGAAGCACGATTGCTGCAATCCAGGGTGGCGATGCCTTTAACAGCATGGAACCCGTCAGATTCTGGAACATCGGGGTATATACTTTCCTTTTACTTAACCAAAATGCCGACATGCAGAGCGTTCACCAAAAGTTCGGCGGCTTTTACGACAAGTATATGAAACCGGTTGGTGATGCCATCAACGCCAGTTTCGACCTGATGTCCACACCACTTACCAATACCCATTTTTCAGGAAACATCTCCTCCGATCTTCCTAAGGGCAACATGGCCTACATTTATATTTTCAGTGCCGTGGCCCTGTTCATTTTGCTTATCGCAGCCATCAACTACATGAATATGGCTACTGCACGGTCAGCCAAACGGGCCCGGGAAGTGGGCATAAGGAAAGTTGCAGGCGCCTTTAAAAAACAACTGATCGGACAGTTTCTTAGCGAATCGCTGGTGCTGGCATTGATTGGCTTTGCCATAGCGTTGTTACTGGTGTTTCTCCTGTTGCCCGATTTCAACAACCTTGCTGGTAAAACACTCGAATTTGATCTCTTCAGGAAGCCGGAATTATTTTTCACTATTCTCGGAGTAACGGTTTTTATCGGTTTGATATCGGGAAGCTATCCTGCATTCTATCTATCTTCTTTTTTGCCGGTTACAGTCCTTAAAGGAGGCAGCGGCGATAAAGGCAGAAAAGGCGGAATGCTCAGAAAGGTGCTGGTAATTTTCCAGTTTGCCATAGCAATAATAATGATAATGGGAACCCTTATCGTATATAATCAGTTAACTTTTCTGAAAAACAAAGACATGGGGTTCAACAAGGACAACATGATCATCCTCGAACTGCAGGACTCGGCATTCAGGAGTAAAGTTGAAACATTTAAAAAAGAACTGGTTAAAAACTCCAACATCCTTGCTGCAACCAACTCAACAGGTATCCCGGGCGATAACAGTTGGATACAGGTAGTGAAGATGGAAAAGGATACAGCCATGGTTGACAATGCCATGCTCCTCACTTTGGTTGATTATGACTACCTTGATACCTATGGCCTTGAACTGGTTGAAGGGCGAACGTTTGACAGGGAGATGGGAACCGATTTGGAAGAGGCCGTAATAGTAAATGAAACAACGGTCAAGTATTACAACTGGACTGATAATCCGATTGGAAAAAAGATCCATTGGGGTTTTGAAATGGACGGATCAGGAGGCAGGATACTTAAGGTGATCGGTGTTGTTAAAGATTACCATTTCAACTCGCTCCATAACAAGGTAGAACCCATCATGCTTTTTATGGCAGATTTCGATAAATACTATGTATCACTAAAAGTTAATCCGGAGAACATTGGTTCGACTTTGCAATACATTGAGGAAAAATGGAATGAGTTCGGGGCTAAACGTCCTTTCAATTACCGTATGCTGGAAGATACCTGGGGTGAAATGTATGAATCGGAACAAAAACTCGGAGTTATATTTACCATATCAACCATACTCACAATTTTTATTGCCCTGCTTGGCCTGCTTGGGTTGTCATCATTTGTAGCCGAGCAAAAAACAAAAGAGATTGGCATAAGAAAGGTGATGGGCGCCACACTTGGAAACGTTCTGGCATTGTTGTACAAAGAATTTGTTTTACTTGTAATCATTGCTTTTATAATCGCGATTCCGCTTGCTTACTGGCAACTCGACAACTGGCTGCAAACCAGTTTCGTTTACCATACCAATATTTCGATATTAACCATATTGTTATCCGGCGTATTGGCGATTATTATAAGTATGGTCACCATAAGTTTCCATACCCTTAAAGCAGGTATGAGTAACCCGGTTGATGCCATAAAATACGAGTAAAATTACTGTAAGAACAAAATACCCAAACCGTATCCGGATATTTCCTGGTGCGGTTTTTTATTGTTAAAAATAATTAAACGCAGAATCATGCAAGCGAATCAAATTACTTTTGCAGATTGGTATAATTTTAACAGGAAGAAATTGACATTGCCCTTCATTTTATCAAATTCATATACTAAAAACTAAAACATCAAAAGATGAAATACAGGAAATTTTTAACCTGGGTTTTTATCGTATTAATCATTGTAACTGCTTCGTTTGCGGCCAAAGTATTTATATCGATGAAACCTGAACCTTCATTAGCGTCCTATGAAAAAAGCAAACGGCTGGTTCGTACAAGGCTTGTAAATTATAATGAAATTCGTTCATCGCTTGAAGTGCCCGGCAGACTTGCTGCGGGTCAGGTAGTTGAGATTATCTCCGAAGTGCAGGGTAAAATTCTTACAGGATCAATACCTTTAAAGAAGGGGCAGACATTCACGAAGGGCGATATGCTTTGTAACATTTATGATGAAGAACAAATTCTCAGCCTCAAAGCAAGTAAAAGCCGTTTTCTGAACATTATGGCCAACGCACTTCCGGATGTTAAGTTTGATTTTCCGGATAAATATGAAGCAGTACTTGCTTTTTTTGAAAGTGTTCAGATCAACGATCCGATGCCGGAATTACCTGAAATTGAAGATAAAACCTTAAAAATATTTTTAGCCAGCCGCGATATCCTCAATCAATATTACACCATAAAAGTCGCGGAGGAGCGGCTGCAAAAGTACTATATCAGGGCACCTTTCAGCGGCACTTTCATCGAGGTTTACCTCGAAGCCGGTGGTATTGCAAACCCGGGAACCCGTATTGCCAAAATCATCGAAACCGATATCCTCGAACTTGAAATACCTGTTGAAGTAAACGACCTCATTTGGATAAACATTGGTGACAAAGTGGAGGTAATGTCGGAAAACAGGATGAATTCATGGCAGGGAAAAGTAAAACGCATCAGCGAGTTTGTTGATCCTGCAACACAATCGGCCAGTGTTTTTGTTGAATTGAAAAACAACCAGAAAAAACCTGTTTATGCCGGAATGTACCTTATCGCGTTGTTCGAAGGAAAAGCCCTTGAACAATCCATGGAAATTCCACGACAGGCGGTTTTTAATCAGGACGAAGTATTTATTGTTGTTGACAGTACACTACGAAAAAATAAAATAAATATCCTTAAAATCAACAAAAACACGCTCATCTTTGATGGTTTGGATGAAGGCACCGAGTTGGTGATTGAGCCACTGGTAAATGTACGCGAAGGAACATTTGTGGATACCGATCGTCTCTGATAACCATTTTATTTTAATTGAAATTCAGAAGAAAAAATGCGAAAAATTGTTGCTCTTTTCATCCGGAATCCTTTTTATGCCAATATGATCATCGCGTTAGTGATCATAGGCGGGATATTTGCTTTTACGAATCTCAAAAAATCATTCTTCCCCGAGAGATCCGAAACGTTCATTAACATAAGTGTTTTTTACCCTGGCGCATCGCCAAAAGAGATGGAAGAGGGGATCACTGCCAGGATTGAAGAGGCTGTCCGGGGTTTGGTTGGCATAAAAAGAATAACCTCTACTTCTTCCGAAAACTTTTCGAGAGTGACCATCGAAACCACCGGCGAGTTCGATATTGATGAAATCCTTGCCGATGTTAAAAACTCGGTGGATGGCATCAGTGCCTTTCCTGTTGACGCCGAAAGGCCCATCGTTGCCAAACAACGCTCTACAACCATGGCTGCCTTTATGGGGCTCACCGGCGATGTGGACCTCATGACACTCAAAACACTTTCACAGGATATTGAGGATGACCTGCTGAATTCGGGTTTTATATCCCAACTCCAAATCGGTGGATTTCCGGCACTGGAGCTTTCGGTGGATGTAAAAGAGGAGGATCTTTTACGCTATAACCTGACCTTTGATGAAATTGTAAGGGCAATCAGCGCCAACAACCGCGATATTTCGGCCGGTATGATCAGGTCGGATAATGAGGAAATACTCATCAGGTCGCGACACCGGTCAACAAATCCTTCTAAAATCGGAGAAATCGTTATCAGGGCAAACAGTGACGGCAGCAAGATTTTTATAAGGGATGTGGCAAATGTTAAGTTACAATTTTCAGAAACACCCACGGCAAGCATGATGAACAGGCAAACATCTGTTTCGTTCTCCATACAGAAATTGCCCGAAGAAGACCTGAAAACGATCGTCCGTTACCTCGAAACCTACGTTGAAGATTTCAATACTGAACACCATAACGTGCAACTGGTTATCACCTACAACTTCCTTGAGATGCTGAACAGCCGTCTTAAGCTGTTGTACACCAATGGCGGAATCGGCCTCCTGCTTGTTTTGATCTCACTGGGCATTTTTTTGAGTCTCAGGTTATCATTCTGGGTTGCATTTGGTATTCCTGCTTCATTTTTCGGGATGTTTATACTGGGCTACCTTTCAGGCCTGACAATAAACATGATCTCACTGTTCGGGATGTTGCTGGTAATCGGTATTTTGGTGGACGACGGAATTGTAATTGCGGAAAATATTTATTCGCATTTTGAAAAGGGCAAAAGCCCGCGTCAGGCTGCGCTTGATGGCACCATGGAGGTACTCCCGGCGGTTGTAACCTCGGTCTCCACAACCTGCGTGGCATTTACACCGCTTTTATTCCTGTCAGGACGCATGGAGTTTGCTTACGATGTTGGTTGGGTGGTTATCGTTAGCCTCGCTGTTTCACTGATTGAAGCATTTTTTGTTTTACCTGCCCATCTTTCGAGCAAGCATGTGCTACGTGTGAAGGACCGTGAAGGTGATGGAAACAAAACCAGGAAAAAACTTGACAGGGTTATCGCCAAAGTCCGCGACAAGGGCTATGGCCGCATCATGCGGTTTATCATTCGTTGGAAATGGGTAATGTTGACAATACCGGTTGCTTTAATGATCATTACTTATGGTCTTTTTGGCGGTAACCTGATCAAAGCCACCTATTTTCCATCCATACCCTTCGACCAGTTTACGGTTAATCTCGCATTTACCCCCGGCACCGGCGAAAAAAAGACCATGGATTACCTGAAGAAATTTGAGGATGCCATATGGGAAGTAAACAGCGACCTGGTAAGTGAATTCAACGACACCAGCAACTACATCGATTTTACCTTTCTTGGCCTCGGTAACTCATTTGATGGGAGGGAAGCAGGAGCCCATGCCGGAAATATATTCGTGTTGATGAGAAACATGGAGGGCGCTCCAATTTCAAGTTTCGACATTGTTGACCGGGTACGGGAGAAAATAGGCCCTGTAAATGAAGCGGAAAAATTTGTGGTAAGCGGAAGAAATACATTTGGTACACCGGTAACGGTAAGCCTTCTTGGGAAAGACCTTGAACAATTGGAACTGGCTAAAGAATTACTGATATCACGGATGTCGGAATTTTCTGAACTACGCGATATTGTGGATAACAATGCCATCGGTAAGCGTGAAATACAGCTTGATTTAAAACCCAAGGCCTATTTTCTGGGTTTGAACCGGGCAACCATTGCAAACCAGGTGAGGAATGGATTTTTCGGTGCTCAGGCGCAACGGCTGCAGGTTGGCAAAGACGAGGTGAGGGTGTGGGTGCGTTACCCAAAGGAGGACCGGATCAATATTGGCCAGATGGAAAACATGAAAATAAAAACTGCATTTGGCGAATATCCACTTGGCGAACTGGCTGAATATACCATCAGGCGTGGACCTGTAAACATCAATCGTTACAATGGCAGAAAAGAGATCAAGATCGATGCAGAACTTGTGGATCCCTTCGAACCTGTTCCGCCCATCCTCGAGCGGGTTCAAACAGATATTGTTCCCGAACTTTCAAGACTCTTCCCGGGAGTTGTTGTTGATTTCCAGGGACAAAGTCGCGACAGCGCTGAGACGATGGAAAACCTGATGAGGGGATATATTGTAGCTTTCATCCTGATCATTGCATTGATCATGATTCACTTCAGGTCGGTCATGCAGGCCTTCATCATACTTTTAATGATACCAATGGCCTGGTTAGGAGCCTTGTGGGGCCATGGTATAGAGGGCATACCCGTCTCTATGTTAAGTGCCTGGGGGATGGTAGCCGTTTCAGGGGTAATTATTAACGATGCCATCGTATTTCTGGCCAGGTACAACAGTCTGCTGCAAAAGGGATATTCCGTTACCAATGCAGCCTACCAGGCAGGATTGTCACGTTTCAGGCCAATCCTGTTAACCACAATAACCACAACTGTCGGGCTTTATCCAATTATTCTTGAAGGTAGTTTCCAGGCTCAGTTTTTGAAACCAATGGCAGTTACGCTGGCTTATGGTGTCCTGTTCGGCACCCTGTTCATTTTGCTGCTTTTCCCGGCACTCATTATTGTTCTGAATGATGTCAGGTTTACCTTTACGAAATTATGGCGCCAATTCGGCAAATGGTACAACGGTGCACTTCCTGAAGGTAAAATACTGATTCCTACGCGGGAAGAAATTGAACCTGCCGTTAAACAATTAAAAGTCAAACTCGATTAATCCGGTATTATAATCAAGCGAGAAATGATAAAGAAAATGATATACAATCAACCGGTGAGCAGCCTCACGTTCAGAAAATTCTGGCTTATCATAGTTGCGGGTTTTGTTTTTCAGATCCTGCCTGCACAGGACACTTTGCAACTCCGTCTTTCAGATGCGATCCTGACCGGATTGGAAAATAATTACCAGATCAGGATAAGTGCGCAGGGGGTAAAAAAAGCGCAAAATAACAATTCGCCCGGTGCCGCCGGACGTTACCCGTCACTGAATTTCTCGGCCATCCAGGGAAATAGTTTTGATAACTCTGAAAGTCGGACCGTTCCTGATACCCGTGATAAACTCACCACCAATTTCATCTCCCCGGCAGTTACACTTAACTGGACTGTTTTTGATGGTTTCAGGATTAATATTACAAAGAAAAACCTGGAAGCGCTCGAAGATCTGTCCGAAGGGTACGCCGCCGTGATCGTTGAAAATACAATACAGGGAATAATTCTGGCCTATTACAACATTTTGCTGCAAACCGAAATCCTGAATGTGCTCGAAGAGGTAAAGGGGTTATCG
>JABMQA010000180.1 GCA_013203545.1 Bacteroidota bacterium | reverse complement strand
GCTTTTTTTCTCAACATGATCCTGAAGGTGGTTCCTTTTTCAGGGGAGGATGATTTTACGAAAATCCTTCCACGGTGGTAGTTTTTTATTATCCTTTCGGCCAGCGACAGCCCGAGACCCCATCCCCGTTTCTTGCTGGTATAACCGGGGTTGAATATGCTTTTATATTTCGATTTGGGGATGCCTTTTCCGGTGTCGGTTAAATCGATTACTACATAACCATGTTCCTCAAAAATATCAACAGTGAATTTCCCCGCAGTTCCCATTGCATCAATGGCATTTTTGGTAATATTTTCGATTACCCAATCGAAAAGATGAAAATTAATAGGTGCAACGATCTCCGATTCCGGGCCCGGATTGATAACGTAGGATATTTTCCGCGAGGTCCGGGTTTTTAGGTACGCCATGGCATTGTAGATCACAGTTACAATATTTTCATTTCTGAGTTTGGGTATGGATCCGATTTTTGAAAATCGCTCGGTAATATTTTCCAGGCGAACCACATCTTTTTTCAATTCTGTAAGCGCTTCGTGTTCCACTTTGTTCATTTCAAGTATCTCCATCCATGCGATCATCGACGACAGCGGTGTACCCAACTGATGAGCAGTCTCCTTTGCCAGGCCAACCCACACCTGGTTTTGCTCCGACCTCCTTGCAGTGCTGAACATCATATATCCGATAAATAAAAACAGGCCGATAATGGCAAGTTGGACTACAGGGTAGTATTTTAACTGGGTGAGCAAGTAGGATCCCTG
The DNA here is from genome assembly GCA_013203545.1 of Bacteroidota bacterium. Taxonomy (GTDB): domain Bacteria; phylum Bacteroidota; class Bacteroidia; order Bacteroidales; family 4484-276; genus JABMQA01. The sequence continues at coordinate 2,321 of JABMQA010000180.1, read as the reverse complement.
ATAAAACACATAACTTTTACCCAGGTTAACAAGGTCGATTTCGATGGGTGTGTTGTCGTGTTCCATTTCTGCGATCGTTTGCTCAACATAGGTGGGGTCCATAATTTTATCGGGCGAGAGGTTACCAAAATCAATGACCTTCCGCTTGGTGCTGTCGGTAATGATAACTGGCACCGAGGCTGCATTGATCACCACCTCCGAGAAGAATGACCTGATGAGGTCGTCCAATACTTCATATAATTCGGTGTAGAGTCGCGAGTCCTTGTAATAGAGGTAATTTCTACGGTTTTGGAAATACCTGGCCTCAATGGGTGGATATTTTGAAAATTCCTGCAAAAGGCTACCGGATAAAAACGGAACGGTATCCTTGTCAAAATCCACATTTTTTGCATTTACGATCCGCCCGGTTTCATCGGTAAGTACAACAGGAATGGTATTGTTCGACCGGATAATGTCAACATAAAAAGTCAGATCAACGTCAGGGTCCTCGGTACGGATAAGTTGTTTATAGGCCTCTGCCAGCAACTCAACCATTTTGCGATCCTGCTCCCTGATCTGTCCGAAAAAGTTTTCGATATATTTTACCAGCGTGGTTTTTCGGTATATGGCATCCGCCCAAATCCTGATGTTCTTTTTCTCGTCGAGCGACACTTTGTTAACCATAATATTGGTGTACCACATCGATACGGCCACAATTGCTATTGCAGCCGCCATCAGGGCAAGCTTCCACCGTCGTTTCCGGGCGTAAATATTCAAATCTGTGATTTATTTAAAAACAGTTTACTAAACGCTAAAACACCGGGGTTATTATTATGTAGAAATCTCGCCTGATTTCAATCTGCTGTCAGGAAAAAATTAATTTTGCCATCCAATGCAAAAGGTTGTTTCCATATTTCTGATTATCGTTTTGCTCTGTCAATCGGCAGGTCATTTCATTTTCTTTAAAATAAAGCAATTTGAAATCCGTACCGAAATAAAGCACCGCATTAAGTCCGGTTTGGCAGATGATGACCTCACACTTCTGAAAATTCCCAACTTACTAATATCAAGTCCAAATCTGCAATTCCAGTGGATTCACAAAGGGGAATTCAGATTTGAGGAGAAATTATTCGACATTGTCAATACAGAAAAAAGGGGTAGTGAAACATGGTTTTACTGTATTGATGACCATGATGAAACCTTGCTTTTTGCAAATCTCGATATCTTGGTTAAAAACGAGATGAAGAAAAACCGGGATCAAAGAAATGGGCATGATATCCATCAGCGATTGTTGGTTCCGGTTGAATTTGATAAATCGGGATATTGCCAGGCAATTGGTTCAACATACACAAAGGTTTTGTCGAAATATCAATTTATCACCAAAACCTGGACAAGTAAACCTGACCTGCCTCCTCCGAAAGTTTAGGATTATCAAAATCATCATTTTAAATATTTTCCATCTAATAATGATGGATAACAATGGTATTGTATTTGATAATGTTTCCGACTTAACTTTTACCAGACATGCAAAAGATTCTCTTACTATGGGCTGTAATGCTCGTCTTTAGTGGTTTTACGAAAGCCCAAAAACTCATAATAAAAGATAACGTAACCCGGCAGCCACTCGAATTCGTCACGATATACAGTACAAGCCTGAATGCTTCTGCCCTCACCAACATCAGGGGCGAGGCAGATATCGGTGCTTTTGTCAATTCCGACGATATTATGATACGGATGGTCGGATACCAGCCAAAGGTAACCAGCTTCAAATATCTTCAGCGTATAAACTTCAGGCTTTTCCTTGAGCAATCCGAAGTAATGCTCGATGAGGTGGTTGTATCGGCTTCAAGGTGGGTACAGGAGAAGCGTAATGTTCCCAACAAAATTACAAGCATTGCGCCTGCTGAAATTGTTTTTCAAAATCCGCAAACGGCTGCAGATATGCTGGGGACTTCCGGTGAGGTTTTTATCCAGAAAAGCCAGTTGGGTGGGGGCAGCCCTATGATACGGGGATTTGCTGCCAACAGGGTTTTGATCACAACCGATGGCGTAAGGATGAACAATGCCATATTCAGAAGCGGCAACCTTCAGAATGTAATTTCGATCGATCCGTTTGCAATAGCCAATGCCGAGGTGATTTTCGGGCCAGGATCAGTGATTTATGGAAGCGATGCCATTGGGGGTGTGATGAACTTTTTTACCCATGGTCCGGCACTTTCTCCTGGTGACAAGCCTTTGATCAAGGGCAGTGCTACTGCTAGGTATTCATCGGCGGGTAATGAAAAAACAGGGCATTTTAATTTTAATATCGGGTTGAAGAGGTGGGCATTTTTAACCAGCGC
>JABMQA010000179.1 GCA_013203545.1 Bacteroidota bacterium | reverse complement strand
TTTCATCCATGATTTCCCGCCATCTTCCGTCACCTGTATGATACCATCATCGGTACCGGCATACATCAAGCCTTCCTGCAGGGGCGACTCCGCCAGCGATGTAATGGTATTGTAATCCGACATGGCATTGAAGTCCCATGGTGAATCCCAGCTCTGGGTTTGATCCATGATGGGCAGGGCGATGGGTTCCTGGTTGCGGGTGAGGTCTCCCGAAATGGCAGTCCAGCTATCGCCCCGGTTATCGGAGCGCCAAACCCGTTGCGATGCAAAATAAATTCTTGTGGGTGAATGTGGGCTCACCAGAATGGGCGCATCCCAATTAAACCGTTCCGGTCCGTATCCTTCCTCCGGCTGCGGTTGAATAAAAACGATTTCGCCCGTAGTTCTGTCCACGCGTACCAACCCACCCTCCTGGGATTCGGAATAAACGATGTTGGGATTTCCGGGTTCAATGGCCGGTTGATGCCCATCGGCATATAGGGTAACAAACCAGTCGGAATTTCGGATGCCATGCCTGTTATCGGTTCGTGATGGGCCACCCTGGGTATTGTTGTCCTGTGTACCGCCATACACATTATAAAATGGTTCTGCATCGTCAACGGCAACTTTGTAAAACTGGGTTACCGGAAGGTTTGGAATATACCTCCAGTTTTCGGCCAGATCGAAACTTTCGTAGAGTCCGCCATCGGTGCCGGCAAGCAAATATTCCGGATCATCTTTTCTAAATACAAGCGCATGATTATCGGAATGTTTAAGTTGTTCTTTTAACCTTCTAAAAGTCTTTCCTCCATTATCCGAAACCTGTATGCGCACATCGGCCAGATAAATCCTGTCGAACTGATGCGGGCAGGCATACAGCTCCTGGTAGTAATGCGGGCCTGTAGCTCCGGAAACGGCTTCAGATTGCTTTTCCCATGTTGCCCCGCGATCTGCAGAACGGAAGACACCACCGGTTCTCCGGTCGAGTTCAATCGCTGCATAAATCACATCAGGTTGTTGTGGTGAAATGGCAAGGCCAATTTTACCCAAATTTGAAGTTGGAAGGCCTTTTGAAGCTTTTTCCCAATTTTCACCGCCATCCACAGAGCGGTAGATTCCTGAACCCGGGCCACCACCCATGTAGGCTGCTACATTCCGATGGCGCTGCCAGGTAGCAGCATACATCCTGTCAGGATTGCGCGGATCGATAAGCAGATCGGTAACGCCCACCCATTGATCATCACCAAGTGTCCGCTTCCAGGTTTTGCCGCCATCAGTGGATTTGTATAAACCACGCTCACCACCTTTCTTCCATAATGGACCTTGTGATGCTACCCAAATGATGTTGGAATTTTTGGGGTGGATCACTATTTTGGAAATATGCTCTGAATTTTTCAGTCCCATATTTTGCCAGCTTTTTCCATCATCCTCACTTTTATACACACCATCGCCGTAACCGACATGCCGGCCTCCTACATTTTCGCCCGTACCAACCCATACAATATGCGGGTTGCTTGGATCGATAGTTACACAACCAATGGAATATGATATCTGCTGATCAAAAATCGGCTTCCAGGTGATTCCTGCATTTTCGGTTTTCCATACACCACCTGAGCCAACGGCTACATACCAGGTGTGTTCATCTTCAGGGTTGATGGCTATATCAGCTATCCGCCCCGACATAAATGCAGGGCCAATGCTTCTGAATTTCAACCCTGAGAAAGTTCCGGATGACATCAATGTGTCGTCGGGATTTGCTTTGTTTTGAGAATGGACTGTACCGGTAAAAACAAATATCATCATACCGGCAATTAGCAATTGTAGTTTTTTCATATCCAGGAATAATTAATTGAAATTAAAAAAATGGACTTATCAGATCACACCAACATTTGGCAAACTGTCTAAAATTCTAAAAATGAAATTTAGATAGTCGCGATGAAAGGCGCAAATTTATCAAATTTTTAATAAGACGGGTGATTATGATAAAACCGCCGGGGAGGTTCAAAGGATTTGCTTCTGGTCACCTTTAATTATAGATGTGTAAATACTCTCCATCGTAGGTAGTGCGAAATGCAACCAACGGATAGGTTGCCGGCCCCTGGATAACAGATCCGTCCAGCAGAAGGTATTTTGAACCGGAACAGGTATCAACGGCAAACGTAATGGTTTCATCAACAATTATTTTGGTACAGATCGTATTGACCTCATCAACGCAGCAGCTATCTTGCATATAGGTTGGGGTGCGTTCGTAGGCTTTAAATTCATCGAAAGATAACCGATACACAAGTACTCCACGGCTTGGGGGATTTGCGTACAGGTAAACCCATCCACCCGGGTTATTTAGCTGTATGTACTCTGTTGAGTTGGGCCTGATGGTAATGTTTACATATCCGGTATCAATTGGCTGCTCATTTTTATCACAGGAAATGATGAGGGTCACAGCAAAGGCTAACAATAAAAATAAAGATGTAACAGTGTTCGTTTTCAGTAGCATAGTTCAAATTAATTTCATCCAGAACGCAAATGTATCGATTATATTTTTAAGTGTTGTATTTTCGCATGTTGAAAAGGATTGGTTATATAATAGTGGTTACCTTAGGCATAGTACTTTCGGGCTGTGCCAATTATGGTGTACAAAATATCAGAAAACAGGAAAAAGCACAGGCCAGGGAGGTTCGAAATGATAAAAAGATTTTAATAGAACAGAAAAAGCACCACTATAAAATTCAGACCAAAGAGACACAGGAGCGAATGAAAGCTTCAGAAAAGCGATTTAAAAAACATCAAAAGCATAAAAACAAACGGGGGTTTTGGGATTTTATATTTGGATGATGGTGATTTTTTTTGGATCAATTTTCTTCTTTAAAAGCACAAAAATTTATCGGAAAATGATTTTCTCAAGATACATATTACTTTGTTCATTACTGGGTGTGCTGCTTTTCATATTCAGCAATAGCACTGTGTCGCAGACCAAACAGGATTATATGTTTGATCTTATCACTTCAGAAAATAATATCCTTCAGAAAGGCCTTTCCCAAAATACGGTTTATAGTATTTTGCAGGACCAGTACGGATACATGTGGTTTGGCACCTGGGATGGATTGAATAAATATGACGGCTACAATTTCACCATTTTTAATAAACAACAGGGGTTAAGTAACGAAACCATCAATTGCCTGCTGGAGGATGAAACCGGTAAAATATGGATAGGGACTGAGGATGGCCTGAATTGCTATGATCGAAAAGCCGGATTGTTCACCATTTTCAGGCATGATGCGAATGATAGCACAACACTATCGGACAACTGGATCAATTACCTGTTCCAGGATCGTCCTGATAAAATCTATATCTGCACACCAAAAGGATTGAATGTGATGAATATTCAGACAGGAACCGTAAGACGTTATCAAAGCAGGGATGCCGGCTTTCGTCGAACACGGAGCAACTGGATAAACTGTATCCTTCAAAGTGAAAAGGGCATTTATTGGGTTGGTACAAGATTTGGCCTGGTAAAATACAATTCTCAAACACACGAAAATGTCCGGTTCCTGAATCGCCCGGACGATCCAAGCAGTTTAAGCAGCAATATAGTTACCAGGGTCTATAAAGACAGTGAAGGCTTAATATGGATTGGAACCAGCAATGGGTTGAACTTTTTCGATCCCGAAAAGGGGTCATTTCAGGTTTTTAAATATGATCCGATGGATGATAATAGTTTGAGTAATAATTCGATCAGCGATATATTTGAGGATAGCTATGGAAACCTGTGGAT
>JABMQA010000178.1 GCA_013203545.1 Bacteroidota bacterium | reverse complement strand
TCATCACACCCTGCATCAAGTGACTTTTACCGGTCTCCTGCAATGGCATATGCCGTTTGGGCAATGATTGGGAGATCAGGCCTGAATTTCTTTATCTCCCTTGTGGCGTCATATCCATTCATAACGGGCATGTTGATATCCATTAGCACCAGTTCGATCCCATCATTTTCTATGCAGAATTTAATGGCTTCTTCGCCATTTTTAGCCCAAAGAATATCAATTTCTAATCTCTCAAGTACAACTTGTAAAAACTCAAAGCTTGATTCATCATCTTCAACAATCAAGATTGTTTTGTCCTTAATGGAGATTTTTGTTTCCATTTCCCTAATAACCGGTTTGCTTATATCTTCGTGCGAATCAAAGGGAATTGTAAAATAAAAAGTACTGCCAACACCTTCTTCTGATTCAAGCCAGATTTTACCACCCAGCAGTCCGGTTAATTTTTTGGAGATGGAAAGGCCTAACCCGGTTCCCCCATACGACCTGGTATAGGAATCTTCAACCTGGCGAAAAATGTCAAAAATAAGCTCCTGTTTGTCTTCAGGGATACCGATACCTGTGTCCTCAACATAAAACCGGATCATCGGTTTGCCGCAATCTGTCTCGAAACTATACCCATAATTAATGTGCCCTTCGTGCGTAAACTTCATGGCATTTTTCAAGAGATTAATTAGTATTTGCCTAAGTCTTGACGGATCGGTACTAATGAACAAATTTTCGCTATCCGGTAGGGTTACCGGGCTAAGGGTTATGTTGCCCTTGTTTGTTTTTTGTTGTTCAATTTTAACTATTTCCTGGACATCATTTAGAAGCGCTTGCAATTGAAAATCTTCCTTTATAATTTTTACTTCACCTGATTCAATTAAGGTAATATCGAAGATATCTTCGACAAGGCTTAGTAAATGGTTCCCGCTAGAATTGATATTATTATTATAACTTATGATATCTTCAATAGATAATTCATCATCAATAATATCTGAGAATCCGATGATGGCATTCAACGGTGTGCGTAATTCGTGCGACATTGTAGCAAGGAATGCCGACTTCAGCCGGTCGGTTTCGGTGGCTTTTTTCAGGGCGATTTTTAAATCCTGTTCGGCAATCTTTCGTTGGGAAATGTTGCTTCCAAAAAAATAAATGGCCTGAGTGGCAGAATCTTTCTTAATAGTGAATAAATATGTTTTAGAGCCTATTGTTTCTTCAATTTGAATTTGTTCATTATCAACCAGAATATTAAATGATGATTGAGTAAGGTTTTTTAAAACTGAATAAACTGACTTTCCTGTCTTAAGCTCTTCAGAGATTTCGTGAGCTGCCCTATTTACAGCAATAATTACTCCGTCATCATTAACACTAAAAACCGGGGCCGGATTTTGTTGGACAAAAACAGCCTGTTCTTTGAGCTTTTCTTCTGCCAGCTTGCGCTCTGTAATATTGATATCTGCCCCCCTGTAGCCACTCAGGTTCCCATCGTCGTCAAGCATAGGAACACCACTTGTTGAAAGCCAGACAATTTCACCGCTTTTGTTAACATTACGATTGATAAATTCCCTAAACGATTGTCTTTGTCTGAACACTTCAAATGCTGCATTCTTATATTCTTCCCGGTCTTCAGGAGGAAATAAGTCATAAAAATGTTTTTTACCAATTAATTCTTCAGGCTTATAGCCAAGCATATCATCTACCGCATGGCTTGCAAATGTGTACAAACCATTTAAATCCACTTCCCAAATCCATTCATGAGAATTTTCAACTATTTGCCTGAAACGCTCCTCTGAAATTTTCAATCTTTCCTCCGCCAGCTTTCGCTCGGTGATATCAAACAAAATCCCATCTATCCCTAAAAAATTTCCTCCTCCAGAGAAGATGGATATTTTATGGTCTTCGACCCAATGAATATCTCCTTTTTTTGTTATGATTCGATATGTTTGAATTATATTTTTTTGTCCCTTTGTTAATTCCGAACCTTCACTTACCACCCATTCTTTGTCATCAGGATGAATTATACTGAGCCAGTTCGTCTCATTAGAAATAAGTTCTTCAGCTGAATATCCACAAAGTTCCTGGCTACCACTAATTATCTCTGATGACCAGTCGGGGAATCCTCTATAAACCATACCCGGAATATTGTAAACTAACATTTTGAGTTTTATTTCACTTTTCCCCAGGGCATCCTCAGCTCGCCTGCGCTCTAAAATTTCAAGTTTCAAATCTTCATTAATTCCTCTAAGTTCTTTAGTTCTATCCAGGATTACACTTTCCATATCCTTTTTTTCTTCCCGCAATTTATCTTCTGCTTCTTTAATGCGCAGCATCACATTTATCTGGGCAGAGAACTCCACAGGATCAATTGGTTTTGACAGGAATGCATCAGCACCGGTGTTGAGGCCCTTTACACGGCTCTCAGAATCCGTTTTTATAGCTGTAAGCATTATTACAGGAATATGTCTGGTAAGTTCATCTTCCTTGAGTTTTTCACAAACTTCATAGCCGTCCATCCCGGGCATGATGATATCCAGGATAATGGTGTCGGGTTGCTCCTGTATGGCTAATTTTATTCCTTCCGGTCCTGACAGGGCAGTAATAACTTCACATCCCGGCAAATGACTTTTTATTACTGCCTCAATGGTTGTTAAGTTGTCCTGCTGGTCGTCGATGGTAAGTATTTTTTTCATAAGCCGTTATTATATAGCTATTTATACCATACAAATTTGTAATTAAAACAAATATCTCCCAATCACTTCTTTCAGTTTATCTTTATTAATGGGTTTAGATAAATAGTCATTACATCCTGCCTCCAGGGCCTTTTCACGGTCACCTACCAGTGCGTAAGCTGTTTGGGCAATAATGATTACATCTTTGTTGAATTCACGGATTTTTCTGATGGCGTCATAACCATTCATTTCGGGCATTTTAATGTCCATTAATACCAAATCGATATCCTGATTATTATGGCAAAGTTCAACGGCTTCAATTCCGGTTTTTGCATGTAAGATCTCTTTACTCAAATTTTCGATGACAAGGGATAAATGCATATCCGAGAATTCTTCATCCTCTGCAATCAGTATTTTCAATCCCGAAATTTCGGGATCAAATTGATTCCCGGTCTCAGCCTGTAAAAATGGTGCTTTAGTTTCCGGCTTTTTTTCTGATTCAAGATTGTATGGAATGGTGAAATAAAACTGTGAACCCTGTCCTTCAACAGATTCTACCCAAATTTTACCACCCAGCATTTCCACATAAGCCTTCGAAATGGACAGCCCCAACCCGGCACCTTCATATGCCTTTTTGTCCTCAATATCGGCCTGTACAAAGCGATCAAAAATGGCATTTTGCCTCTCTTTTGGAATTCCAATTCCTGTGTCTTTTACAAAAAATTCCAGTTCGACAGGCTCACTGACTAGTTCGACGGGCTCACTAGCCTTTTCGAGAGACGCACGGTCGGCATTTTGTTGAGGCGCACGGCCGGTATTTTGTT
>JABMQA010000177.1 GCA_013203545.1 Bacteroidota bacterium | reverse complement strand
CACAGCACTGTCATTTCGACTGGAAAAATTGTAGCGAAGCGAAAATTTTGAAAGGAGAAATCTATTCCCTTGTAATATCACCATGTACACCAAATTTTTTTGGTCTATCGACTCGAAATGATTCATTGGAAGGAATCTGAGACAGCCCCGGTAGAATCTTTACACTTACTTTTGAATGATCAACCTTTTGATGATTGATTCCTCACCGATTTTTACTTGCAGGAAATAGAGGCCATTGTCAAAGTTGCTAACATCGATGGTTTTCGAAAACAATCCTTCGGCAGCATTTTCAGTTCCGATGATATTAAGAAAATTTCCTTCGTTGTCCATGATCGAGATTTCAAGCCTGGAATCTTCATTGATCATCACTGAAATTTGAACTTCATTGGTGGCCGGGTTTGGAAACAGGTTTAATTCCGATTGCTCCGGGTCTGCCAGCGTGCCATTCTCAAATGGTAGCGGATCATCAGGGTTCCACAACAGGAATCCTTCTGGCGATAGCATTCTTTTCATGCCAAAGCTGTGGCCGTTTCCATGGTTGGGCCTCATGTTTCCATCATGGCTTCTGTTCTTTTTATTTCTATTATGTGCTTGCTGTTGTCCCGGATTATGCTGGCAGTTTTCTCGTCTGATGTCCTTCATCCCGAGCTTCCACTTTTCAAGCTCAGGACGGATAGCATCAAGTAGTACCGTGATTTCAGTATCATGGTTTTCGGCCATTATTGCCACTTCGTTCATCATCTCATGAACCTGATTGCGCATTTTACGCATCTCCTGACGTTGCTCCACAGTCGGCTTGTCCTGCGACTGATGCAATGCATTCCGCTTTTCATTCCTGATCTTTTTCAGGCTTTTCAACTCCGACCGGATTTCTTCGAGCCTGGCTATTTCCTGTTTGGAGAGGGATTTATCGAGCTCATGCCTTTGTATTTTCATAAGCGGAATAATGTTTTCTACAAGGTAGGCCCTCATTTCCGGATTCATTTCTTTTTGATCCGGCGGTCGTTCCCCACGCATATTGCGCTGGGCATGAAGTAAGTTCACTGAAAATGCTGTTAAAAGAATTGCGGTTAAAAAAACTTTTTTATTCATTGTATTATCTCCTGTTGATTTAGTTTAAAACTTCATTTAATTAAAACATGCAAAAGGTGGAAGTTTATTTTGAATCAAAAGTTACCTTCGGTGTGGTCGCGGCCCTGATCCATCCTGGTGTTGCGGTTTTCCCGGAGAATCCCATGGCTTGCCATACCTGCGGTGTGTTTCCTCCAATCTGTTAATTTGTTCCGGTTCAAGATATGGCTTCAGCTTATCTACCATTTCATCATGCATCGAGTTGAATCCTTTACGGGATTCCCTCATAGATTGGTGTACCTTCCGGGTGAACTCGTCGATGATGGGTTCAATTACCTCAAATTGTGAATCATCAGGCTGTATGACATGAATAAGCCTGGATTTAAATCGTTCACAGTTATCTTGCTTTACGAATCGTTGGATCCGGTTTTTTGTCAACTGCCCATTGGTTAAAAAGCCAATGATAAATCCAATGATCAGGGTGGCAATGATGATTAATACAGATTTGGTTTTCATGTTTATACAGTTTAGTAATTGAACAATAAAAATTCTGACAGGTATTCGGGTTGAAGTGATTCTACACCCAAAATGGCATCCAGTAACGATGTGCTGTTACCCAAAATGGTAAAAAGCAAAAGGATAATCGCAGCGGCTAATCCGGGCAGCGCAATCCTGTTGAACGCAAACACGATGGTTTTGCTGAGATCGGTATGCTCATCCTGAACGATGCCATTCATGACCTTTTCAGTGAAATCGGGGCTGAATGTATAGTCATGACCCGAAAGCAGAGATCTGATTTTTATCAGCCCTTCTTTTTCCTTCCTGAGTTCAGGCGAACTATCCAACGCTGATTTCAGAATCTTACGCTCATCGGGCGAAAGCTCCGTATCAAATGATTTTTTTAGTAGTTCAAAATTTTTATTGCTCATGACTTATTCAATTAAATACTTTAATATCTCTCTTAGTTTGTCCTGCGCCCTGGCAAGCCGTGATAAGACGGTACCAAGCGGCAGATTAAGGATCTGCGCTGTTTCTCTTGTTGAATATCCCTGTATCAACCTAAGAACCACAACGCTTCTGAATTTGGGTTCCAAAGTATTAAGTGCTTTGTTAACCACTTCCCTGGTATCAACTTCTGATCCCTGGTTTTGATTGTCCTCAATTTCCAGTTCAATTTGGTTGTCGGCAGATCTGTAAAAGAACGAATTTCGCCGTTGGCGTTTTTTAAGTTCATTAATCGAAAGGTTAATGGCTATTCGGGTCAGATAGGTTCCCAGTGCGGCTTCACCCCTGAAATCATTCATGGACCGATAGAACCTTATGAAAACATTCTGTCCCACATCTTCCGCATCTTCACCAGGACCTAACATTCCAATAACCGTCGCCGCCACAGTCTGGTTATAGCGCTCCACCAAAACTGAAAAAGCACCCTGGTCACCATTCTTTGCCTTTTCCATCAGGATTTTATCTTCCTGTTCTGAATAACCTGCCACCTGTTTACATGTTTGCCTGTTTGACATTGGAATGTCTGGTTTTATTCCTTTTGTTTGGTACAAATTTAATGATATATACTCAAAATTGGAATATTGAAACAACAAATTAATGTTAGGAGCTGTCCTGTAAAGCTTGTTTCGTAAACTATCCAACACGCTAATTCGTCATGGAATGAAAATTATTGTAAATTTGAAGGGTTCTACGGTTAGCCTCAATAAGTAAATCAAGAGAGTTTCGTTCAGGATACAGGGATTAATGAAACAGTTAAGGTTGATATGGATTATAATGTGTGCCTGGATTTTTTCGGGAAGCCCTGCTTTTACCCAAAACATTCCGGATAACAGACTGGTGGATTGGTCAGTTGCTGGATTGGAAAATGTCTTTATTTATCCTGATACGGTTATTAATGTTGTCGACTTTGGGGCAGCAGGGGATGGGATCAATAATGATGCTGGCGCCATACAAAATGCCATAAATTTTTTTTCGGGAAATGCAGGGATCGTTCTTTTCCCACCGGGAATTTATCTGTTGAATAGCGGCATTTCGCTTAACGACAGCGTGGTTTTAAAAGGTTCCGGTTCTGATTCCACTACGCTGAGGTTTAATTTGAACGGTGTGGCTTCCAATTGTATAAACATATCTGGAAGCACTGGTGGAGGATTTCAACCTGTGTTATCGAATTCTCAAAAGTCTTCGGAGTATATTATTGTCGGTGACGTATCTGATTTTAATACCGGCGACTATGCCGAGATACGTGAAGAAAACGGCAATTGGGATACCAATCCCGTATCATGGGCGGATTATTCGGTTGGACAAATGGTGAGGATTATTAGGATTAGCGATGATACTTTGTTTTTAAGAAGCCCGTTAAGGATTGATTTCTCCGAAACGCTCAATCCTGAGATTCGCAAGACCATACCACGTAAATATGTTACTGTGGAAAGTCTTAAAGTCCAGCGGATGGATGAACCTGCCGAGGGTGCCGGATCCAATTTTAACTTCAGCTATGCAATAAATTGCCGGATAGCGGGGGTTGAAAGCGATCACAGCGTTGGCGCACATATCAATATGCACAATAGTTCCAATATCGAAGTTTCGGGGTGTTATGTTCATGATGCATTTACCTACGATGGCACCGGCACGCGCGGATATGGTGTTTGCATGAGCATGCATACCGGCGAATGTCTTATCGTGAACAATATTTTTAAACACCTCAGGCATGCCATGATGGTGAAAACCGGCTCGAACGGGAATGTATTTTCATACAATTACTCTTTGGAGCCTTACCGGTCGGAGCCCATCAATGACTTTTCCGGTGATATTTCGTTGCACGGGCATTTTGCATTTACCAACCTGTTTGAAGGTAATATCGTTCAGAATATCATAATCGATCACTACTGGGGGCCATCGGGGCCGTACAATACTTTTTTGAGAAACCGGGCTGAATGGTACGGCCTGATTATGACTCAGGACAACGGTGTTTCCTCGGATTTTCAGAATTTCATCGGCAATGAAATCACAGAAAATGGGTATAACTTTCTGATCCAGCTCTGGTATGGTCTCTATTATGCCCTTAAGGGAAGCGACCACTTTGAGTGGGGCAATAATTCAGGTGGGGAGATCATTCCATCAGGAACTGCTGAAATGGGCACAACATCCTTGTACCTGGAATATAAACCTGAATTCTGGGATGAAGAAGAAGCGTGGCTCACAATCGGCTGGCCCATTGCATTGAATACCGGATCCATTCCGGCAGAAGTAAGGTTCGATTCCGGTGCTAAACTGACTGTGGATCCCATTCCCCAAATTCAACAACAGATAACTTTAATTGCAGGATGGTCAGGAATATCATCTTTTACCGATCCGTATCCCGGCCAATTGGAATTTCTTTTTGCACCTGTCCTGGATAATCTCGAAATTTTGTACAATTTTGATGGCATGTTTATTCCTGCTCAAAGTGTGAATACGCTCAATCGTTGGAATTATGAAAAAGGATATATTGTTAAAATGGATCAACCCATGGAATTGTTATTTTTGGGGGGTGATATTG
>JABMQA010000176.1 GCA_013203545.1 Bacteroidota bacterium | reverse complement strand
TATAAACCGGTGATCACACCTCATATCGGGAATGTTGAGCTTTACAAAACTTCCGGCCATTACCAGAAATATGGCGAAGAATCTTTCAGGCCTATCACCACACCCATTGAAGGCGAAGCGTTTTTTCTGAAACCGATGAATTGTCCGCATCATTGTGAGATTTATAAAGTCAAGCCACATTCATACAAGGACCTGCCTATTCGCCTTGCAGAGTTTGGGACAGTATATCGTTATGAGCAAAGTGGAGAACTTCATGGTTTGACCAGGGTACGTGGTTTTACACAGGACGATGCCCACATCTTTTGCACACCCGACCAGGTTAAGGAGGAATTTATAGGTGTAATGAAAATTGTAATGAAAATTTTTAAGGCACTTGGTTTTAACAATTTCATTACCCAGATTTCATTACGTGACCCTGATAATCACGAAAAATATATCGGTACGGATGAAAACTGGAATAAAGCTGAAAAAGCCATTCTTGAAGTCGCTGAAGAGTCCGGCCTGGAAACTGTTATAGAATATGGTGAAGCTGCATTTTATGGCCCTAAGATGGATTTTATGGTTAAGGATGCACTTGGCAGAAAATGGCAGTTAGGTACCATTCAGGTTGACTATAATTTACCCGATCGATTTGATCTTGAATATGTTGGAAGTGATAATGAAAAGCACAGGCCTGTAATGATCCACAGGGCGCCCTTTGGTTCGATGGAGCGGTTTGTAGCGGTGTTAATTGAACATTGTGCAGGGAAGTTCCCGATATGGTTAGCCCCTGAGCAAGCTATCATATTGCCAATCAGTGAAAAATATCAGGATTATGCAGAAAAAGTTTTATCTTTGCTGGAAAAGTTAGATATTCGCGCCGAAATTGATAGCAGGAGCGAGAAGACTGGTAAGAAAATACGTGACGCCGAAATGAAGAGAATCCCGTTTATGCTGATTGTTGGTGAGAAGGAAGAAAATGAGGGAAGTGTTTCGGTGCGAAGACAAGGTGAAGGTGATTTGGGAACATATACCATCGAAACTTTTGCTTCGTTGATTCAGGAGGAAATTGCGAAAATGATTGACCATTAGTTGATATTTTAACAGATGAAAATTATTATTCACTAAAGATAGGAGAGATTAGTTATAGCTACACCATTTAAAAGACATTTTCATGGCAGGAGACCACTCCGCCGGCAGGTCGAAAACCCACACCATATAAATGAACGTATTACAGCACCGGTTGTGCGTATTGTTGGCGAAAACGTAACACCTGGAATATTGAATATCAAGGAGGCCAGGGATATTGCCGAGGGCCTTGGGCTGGATTTGGTTGAGATATCACCCAGTGCAAACCCTCCGGTATGTAGAGTTATCGATTATAAAAAGTTTCTTTACGAGCAAAAAAAGAAACAAAAAGAAATAAAGGCAAAATCATCAAAAATTGTTGTCAAGGAGATCAGGCTTGGCCCCAATACCGACGACCACGATTTTAATTTTAAATTGAACCATGCCAAGAAGTTTCTACAGGAGGGGGCCAAGGTTAAAGTAGATGTGTTTTTTAAAGGGCGGTCGATCATTTATAAAGACCAGGGTGAAATTATCCTTTTAAAGTTTGCTCAGGAACTCGAAGAATTTGGTAAAGTTGAAAAATTGCCGAAACTTGAAGGAAAGCGGATGATAATGATAATCTCACCAAAAAATAAATAGGATTTTCCATTTTAATTATAAATAAATATAGTTTAGTAATGCCGAAGATGAAGACAAAAGCCAGCGCCAAAAAAAGGTTTACCGTAACAGGTACTGGTAAAATCAGAAGGAAGCATGCTTATAAAAGCCACATTTTAACCAAAAAGTCGAAAAAACGTAAACGTAATCTTGGATATTACGCCATCGTGGATCCGGCTGATTTGAAAAATGTTAAATCGATGCTTCAAAAGTAATTCAATTAATTGTTTAACTTGCGTTTAGCAGAAAAAGTTCCCGGGGTGCGGGACGCTAACGTAAAAAAATTAGTAACATGCCAAGATCAGTAAATGCAGTAGCTTCGAGAGCCCGAAGGAAAAAAATATTAAAATTGGTTAAGGGCCAGTTCGGGAGAAGAAAAAATGTTTGGACGGTTGCAAAAAATGCCTATGAAAAAGGGCAACAGTATGCCTATCGTGACCGCCGTACCAAAAAGAGAAATTTCAGGGGCCTGTGGATTCAGCGTATTAATGCTGGAACACGTCAATATGGAATGTCGTATTCCGTTTTCATGGGAAAAATTCATGAGAACAATATAGAACTCAGTCGCAAAGTTTTGGCCGATCTGGCCATGAATCACCCTGAGGCCTTTAAAGCTATAGTGGATGCGGTAAGTGAATAGAAAATGATAAATTTTTGATAAAATGCAGGCTGAAAGGCCTGCATTTTTTGTTTCTGATAATCTGTAAGTCAAAAGCATAAGCGTATATTCTTGTGCATTAAATATTTCATAAATCAATCCTGTTAAAGGATGCCGCATTTATTTGAAAACGCTATATAATTTAAATGCATATCTTGCAATTAATATAAAATTCAGAATTTTTGAGGTGGCTTTTCCGGTAGTTAGCGTAATGATTTTTTTATCATAAATGATATTTGTGTTAGCGGCAAATAATCAATTGCCACAATGGTCTCAATTCATAAGATTATATGGAGAAAAATTATGATAATGCACCACTTATTTGCGACTGGTGTAACCAGAAAATAACAATGTCCTAAAATCGGCAATTAGTGATGTAGTGTTTTCGGAAAATAAGAATGCACTACTTTCGGAAAATAAGGATGTATGATCTTTCAACTTTGGGGATTGCCCCGCGGGGCAATCCCCAAAGTTGAAAAAGTCAAAATTTACG
>JABMQA010000175.1 GCA_013203545.1 Bacteroidota bacterium | reverse complement strand
GGATTGAGGAGGTGCACTCACCTGCAAACCTTCCGTTGATTCCGCTTTGTTTGCATGTATTGAGGTACATATCCCTGTACTCGGGATGACAATCGATGCCCGTAATGCTTGCATCGGGATTTACTTTTCCCCGGAGGGCTTCCGTAAAAAAGCCAAACCCACATCCAAGGTCAAGAAAAATTTTTGGTGCCGACAGGTCAATGCCATTTAAGGCCATCTCCCTTACATCAGTCTTATTGGTAAGATGACCTTTGACGATACAGTTTATATCCCGATGTTTCTTAACATCCTTAAACACTTCGGCCAGTTCGGTATTGGATAGGTATGACATATTTTAATCAGAATTATGTTAAAAAGGTGCACGATTCAATTTGATAAAGATAATATAAATATGCAAATAGTAAATTGGCGACTGTAGAATTATCAGGAAATGTAAGATGCTTTACATAAATTGAAAAATGCCCGGGAAACCTTGCTGGGTTATAAAAAACATGAATAGTAGCATTTGTATCGTAAATTTATATTTATAAATCACTATTTTTCCGATCTTTATATTTTTCTTATTTGCTAAGAACCTTTCCAAATTACAAAAAAAAATAGAGCCTGTTTAAAAAATATTTTCAATATATTTGCCTTTGATATTAACGTATCTAAATACCATTAAAACAGAATACAATGAAAACTTTAATTAAAATCCTGTTTGTTTTTGCTGCGGTAAGCTTCTTTGCGAATGTGAATGAGGTACAGGCGCAAGCATTACTTCAGATCACTAATCCAACATGCTGTCCTTCAGTAGGTATCTGTGGTGCAGATCATCCTGATATCGGGCCAGCCCACTCTCAGAATTGGAGTGGGAATGGGCTTATAAATGTTAACCTTTACTGGGATACAACCTTTCCACCAGGTGTTGCAGATGTGTTTTTTTGGGCCTTGACAGTGACTGTGGAGGTTCCAAACGCTGCCTGGGTGGAGATGTATTGCCATGGAGAGAATACAGAAGAGATTGGTTATCAAGTTAACCTTACAGGTCATGTTACTACAGCTGCTGTTCACATTTATGATGAGGAAATACCGGATTAAATATTAAACAGATGTTTCTCAAAAAACCTTCGGCACCCTTTTGCCGAAGGTTTTCTGAAACTCAAATAGGAAGAAACTTAATAAAATCAAAATATGAAGAAAAAAATCCAAATCTTGTTATTTATTGGATTATTAGTAACAATACCAACATTCAGCCAGGTTTTTAGTCCTATCTACAACGGAAATAAACAACTTACCACCAAACAAGCCTTCTCATTAAAGGACTACAAATTGCAGAGCGAGGTTAGATCAGACACCATTTGGCTGCCACAACGCCAGGACAGATACAGATGGAACGGTGTAGAGCTTGCAAAGATTTCAACATATGAACTCCTAACATACAACTCACCAGATGAGTTGTCCATAATCCTCATAATGGATACCCAAACCAAAGATTCACTACTCATGGCCAATTATGAGTTCGATGAACAATCCAGGTCAATTTGCGGAACATTTAAGATTTACGACTCCACAAACAAGCACTGGATTATTGACTACCGGGCACTATTAAGTTACGACACATTTGGCTGTCATAACAAGACTATGATACAAGCATGGGATGCAGAAACCGTCACCTGGCATGATTCCATTGCAGAATATCTCACATATATCGACACGAATGAAATATCTGATCAGTACATTGAGGAATACATCAACGGTGAATGGAAAAAGATATTTGGATATCAATGGGATTTTCATTTCACTTCTGAACATCATGTGTTCGAACAATATAACTATATGCTGAATACACAAAGCGGAGAATATGAGAATCATGTGTATGCAGAATTCCTGCTTAATGATGACGGTTCGTGGTATGAATCGCTTTGGTACTATTGGGATGAAAATACCAAAGAATGGATATTTAACCTTAAGTACACCGAGGTTGAATGGGCTGTTTATAATACCTTTCCCAACAATTACAAAAACAAGATTAGTCATAGAATACACCATTGGTGGATCGGAACTGAGTGGTACGCCTATTTAGAGGATGATATTGAATATCCCAGCCCGGGGCTTAACGATCAAACCAGGCATTCCTATTTCAGGGATATTGAAAGCGAACAGTGGTATTTATACAACGATTACAAATCGCACCATTATCCCTTTGGATGGAAAAGAAGATATACTGACTATTTAAGGAACAGTATTCATGAAGAGATGATGCTGAATTACGACGATTCAATCACCTATGTTTTTTATAAAGGAGCAATGGAGGAACTCTACAGGGTAAACTACGATACCGCTACCAACCGGTGGTTGCCGGCGGCTAGGATGGTTTATAGTGATTTTGTCCCTTTTGTAGTCAGCACAGCCATTGATGAAAAAGAGGTGATGAAAGAAAAATTGGAGATTATACCCAACCCTTCCAAAGGCCTGGTGGAGATAGCAAATAACCGGCGGATTTCGGAAATTTCAGTTTTTGACAGCAGCGGCAATTGTGTGAAGCAACTTACCGGGCAGT
>JABMQA010000174.1 GCA_013203545.1 Bacteroidota bacterium | reverse complement strand
TAAATTTACAATGCTGTTCCGGTGGAACGCTATGCCACAAATATTCCTTCGAGCTTGTGCGGTATCATATGTTGTACAACATCAATAATACAATCATCATTGACTTGGAGTGCGACGAAGAAACACTTCTCAACAACATAAGTAAGTATCAAAGAAGACATATAAAAAGAGGTGCAAAAAAGGGTATTTCTGTTAAGGCTTTCAACCGTGATTACAATTATGCCCAATTGGAAGAACTTTTTCATCAATATCAGCATGTCCACTATCAGGCTGCTGGTAGAATAACGCGTTCACAGGGAACCTGGGATGCAATGTATGAAGCGGCTGTCTCGGGAAAAGGGAGTTTGTTTGTGTCCTATATGGGAAATACACCAATAAGCTATTTATATTGTGGAGAGTTTTCGTGTATGGCATTTGGATTTTCTCAAGCAAATGTGGAGTTGTATGAAAAAGAATTTTCGCCACGTCATCTTTTAGAATGGGAAGCAATTCGTTACTATAAGAAGAAAGGATTTAAGTATTATGAAATTGGAGAAAGATTTTATGGCCCAGGATTATTCAAGATTCCTTCAGACAAAGAAATATCTATAAGCGTAATGAAGGAACGATACGGCGGATTTTTCCTTCCAAAGATTACCTGGATTGGCTATCATGATGAAGCATTTATGAAAGATGATTTAATGGATCGTATGGGCGAATTGATCAGAAAGCGGTGGCAAACATAGGACGTTGGTTTCACTGGTAATTGAATATGATTGGCTTGCATCCAAATCTAGAAATTAGAAATGGTAAGCGAAAAACTGACTTTTAAATATTATTGGGGAAGTGATAAACTGCAAGGTGCTGCCATTTTCGTGCGGTAAAAAGATGCTATATAGGGCCAAAAACAGATGCTGGTACTTGGATGGAGCACTGAAATTCGCTGACAATTTTTTTCACATTTATTCCGGAAAGGACCATTTTGCCCATTTTTCCTAAAATTCAAAAGTCTCGGGATGTTAACTATACTTATGGTGTATGAAGTCGAGATTCCTAATACTTTGAATTTGATACGGTCATTGCTTTATCGATCATTCTCATTTAGTTTCCCCGGATATTTTCTGAGCACTGCTACAGGTAGAGCTGCAACTTTTCTTATCCTGGATTATTTGAAGACAAAAAAAATTATAATTGACAAAAATGAGTTAATTTTAATTCCCAGATGGCTATGCATCTCATTCATACAACTTCTTAGAAAACACTGCAGTCCCGTATTAAATGTTAGTTCCTCAGTGAAAATCGCAATTGTATTCCATCAATATGGTTTCCCTCAGAATATGGATGAGGTCATGGATTACTGTGACCGAAAGAAAATCACTGTAATTGAAGATTGTGCACATGTTTTTGAAGGATACTATGGCGGCAAACGTTTAGGAACTTTTGGCCTTGCATCTATTTTTAGTTTTTCAAAGCTTTTCCCATCTGTTTGGGGTGGAGGCCTTTGGACTCAAAATAAAGAGCTCTATGAATACAGCAGGAAAAATCAGGGTCTAATACATAGCAAATGGATTTCAGTATTATTGCATATGGCAAATTACAAAGTAATTATTAACAGGAAAAATGCCAGGGCTTTCTGGAAGAATTTGAATGAAATGGCTTATGGGTGTGCTGAATATGCTCAAAAGATGAATTTTTTATCGGCAAAAATAATCTCACGTGAATTAGCAAAAAATGCCCTTGAAAAGCGTAGGGAGAACTATGAATTTCTACTGAATTACTTCAAAAACACTGAATATTTTAATGGTCTAGAGAAGAAGGGAGTGTCTCCATATGTCGTTCCGCTGATAGCAAAGGAAGCTATACTGCATAAAATGCGCGATGCCCTAATAAGAAAGAATGTTTATACTGATATTTATAACTTTGATATAAACCGGAATTTATTTAATCCGCTTTATAAGAAATGTATCTGGATTCCAGTGCACCAAGGCTTGAACATCGAGAAGATGACTGAAATCAGTGAAATCATTGAAATAGCAACTTAAATAGGTTCAGTACTGTTCCATGAGGCGAATGATAAAAGAGGTAGGTTATTATAGGTGGCCCGGGGTGGGAAACTGTGGTATCGATATGCTGCATGAATTGTTCAGCGAGTTTGATGAGGACCAGGTGTTTTTAGTAAACTCAGGAAAAACGGCAATAAATCTTATATTATCATACTATAAAGAGATTGGACATTTGGAGGACAAGAATTCAGAAGTATGGGTGCCGAGATGGATCGGATCGTGGGTTTATAATATTATGCAAAAAAATTGTTTTCCTTCTATTGTTCCCTCCCGCTCAACAAAGGGTGTTGTTATTTATCATCAGTACGGTTACCCTCAAAATCTCGACAAAATTATCGCAATAGCGAAGGAAAATGATTGGTTTGTGATTGAGGATTGTGCTCACGCAATAATGTCCTTTTATAAAGGTCAGAGGGTGGGTACAATAG
>JABMQA010000173.1 GCA_013203545.1 Bacteroidota bacterium | reverse complement strand
CCTTTTTTTCTCTCTTTCAAGCCAACGCTCTGATGCGGCATACAAAATAGAATCTGGTGTGTTCATAATGTTCATTTTTTGTGGTTTTAAATTGTGACAAATGGTTTGAATAAAAAGCGTTTTATTGCATTTACATACTTTTAGTCAACGTTTCGATATCATCCATAATTAAATGTTGGGTCCAGTTTATGGGCTTTCATGCCAATTCTAAATATGGAATAGGTAACATCTTTAAACGGGTCGTCATAGTTTCCGGTAACCAAATCAGCATTGCTAACTTTTGAGGGAACGAGTTTACCATAGGTTGGGTAATAAAATGCATCGGAATTTATAAACGTATTAAAATCTTTACCCCTTGCTAAAACACAAAATCCTGGTGATAAAGATCCGATTTTTACACGTTCGCTCCCGCCTGAATAATCAAGCTTTGCTTTCTCCGAAAGGGCAAGTCTTAAAGGGCGGCTTTTGAATAATATTTCCGGGTCGGATTTATCAAGTCTGTTTAATAGCTCGTCCAACAGGTTAATGGCATTGTTTGAAATTGCTGGAAATCCTAAAGTAGATGTTAATGTTTTACCGGTCTCGGATTGAAGAAATTTGAATATTCTTTGCCACCATTTTGGTTCCCGATGTTTTACCACTTCAAATGTCATTTTGGCTAATCCTCCGGGTATTTCAATGGGCCTGTTTCCAAAGGCTTGTCTAAAGTCAGCTTTCAAATCTTTAGGGTCAGCAGGTTTATTTTTGGCTTTGTTAAATAAGTCTAAACCTGCTGCAATACTCCAAAATGCAGTATCAAAATACCTATCTGTTGAGTTTTCGTCTTTTCCGATATTGATTCTCATTGTTGCCCGGGTATTATTGTCAACATCCACATCGCTGCCAATATGAAAGGACTGCATTTCCAGATTTACCAATACATCAGGTTCACTCCCGGTTCCTTTTATTGACGAGGTTACCTCTGAAGATTCAAGGATTGATGGGCCCTCCTTTTTGTCAGAAAGCTGAAATGCTATGAATTGGTTTCTTAACTCATTTTCGTTTATTGAGATACCATTCTCATGAGTATATGAAACAACGCCTCTTTTTTGTGGTAAGCCATAAGAGGCAAATTCGGGATTTTCAATAAATGATTTAAGCGAAATTATATCATCATGGAAAAGCTCCGGAGTGAGAACATCGTTTGTTTTAAATTCGAAAAGTTTCATATCCTGTTTTTTTTTGTTTAGTAAATTATGTGCATTGTGATTATGGGCTGGTTGCGATATTTTATTTACGGGCAAAGGCATAACAGAATTTTGGGTAGTGTAAAAATACTAAAAAAATATTGGGGTTGTATGTGTTTGTTGATAATATGTGAAATTTGGATTGAATAAAAATAATACAGTTATTGTTAGATTTTTTAAACATAGCATCACTCAAAATATGAAGACTTAAGCGGCTATGCAGATTTTGGTTGTTGATATTAATCCCAACCCAGGCCTATGATTTTTTCTAATCCGTTGCTGAAGATGTGAGCTAATACTCGGGGGCGCTATTTCTTAACTGCCTTGAAGAACTGGTTTTTTAGGCCATCATTAATATTGAGAAAATATATACCTGATGGCTGACCGGACAGCTTAATGTTTTTTGAGGATAATCCGTACCGTTCTGGTTAATATCAAAGGTCACACCCATACTGTCAACGTCCTGTGGAGTTCCATGATAGGATATCCAGTCGGGGCTGAACCTGTTGTAGATCACCTGGCAGCCCGTGACGATTGAATAGGCCAGAAATTGCAGGAAAAACCAGCCTTGTTTTACCAGGCTCAGTTCCAGTTTGAGGGTTCAAATCTGCTAACCAGATTTCATATTGTTAAATTGGCATAATCAATTGTTTAAGAAATTTTTCTCGTATTTCATATTGTCGCAGTTTATTCCTGAAGTGTATTTTTCTTAGTGTTTCTAAGTGAGCTAAGTGTCTAAGTGGTTGAAAAAAAGAGCTGACCACTAAGACACAAGCACACTAAGATTTCACTAAGTTGCTTGCCAATGCGACATTAAATAACACGACAGGTCAGGAGTTCTGAATATACCTGTTGCGAGGTATTTTAATACTTGTTAGAATCTTTTCAGTCTCTCCAAAAATTGAATCCTCAATTTTTGAGGATGCTATTTTCATGGCATTAAAATCATATACCACAAAAATATGTCATTTTAGAACATTTAACAAGCGTACCTTTTTTATTTTTTGCTAAATAACCTTTTCCATAAAAATTCGAACAGGGATATAATCAAGGTGTAAGGTATCACCACCAGTATTGCTCTGGCCGTCCCGGGATTTGCAGATTTTGAGTCAACATTATCAGTGATCTCCTTAAACCGATGATCGTAAATTTCCCAATATTTAAATTTATTGTTCATTTCATAAAATTGTCTCTGCTACGGAACAAATCGTATTTTAGAGCTACAATTCCTTAATCTTAATATTCCTGAACCACACATCATCGCCATGGTCCTGAAGGCCGATATAACCCTCTTCGGCGGGATTCATAAAATCTTCGTAATCCTTGAATTTACTGTTTTCAACCATTTCCTTCCAGTCGGGCGTCCAGAGGTGGTATTCCAGGACATTTTCTCCATTCATCCAGTGAACGACGGTTCCCTTATAAACGAGCACCTTCGCATGGTTCCATTCACCTGCTGGCTTTACGGCTTCAAATTTCCCGGGGATCAGATCATACAGTGATCCTGCCGCCCTGTTGCCATCCTTACCCAGTTTGGCATCGGGGTGTTTGGCGTTGTCGAGAATCTGCATCTCGGGTGCCGATTTCCAGATGGGCTGTTTGGGTTTCTCCTGGGCCAGGTAAAAGATACCACTGTTGCCACCTTCGGATACTTTCCATTCGAGCGACAGTTCGAAATTTCCGTATTTTTTATCGGTAATGATGTCGCCGCCACCGCCGGCTTCCCCTCTACCCGATCCCAGCACGTGTAGTGTTCCATCTTCAATCAGCCATCCTTTTTCAGGAAAGGACCCAAGGCTGTAACCCCGCCAGCCCTTTGGTGTTTTGCCATCGAAGAGTAAAACCCAGCCGTCATCAATCTCTTTTTGGGTGAGGGTATTCGGGAGCGCTTCAGCAATTTGATCAGCCTGGTCGTTTCCTTTTTTAACTTTTTTAGTTTGGGAGCACGAAAACAAAATGAAGACCATTATTGCTGCACTTAAAACTGTAATTGTTGTTCTCATTTTCATTATTTGATATTTCTTTATGTTTTAATAGTGTTCTGATATTTAAGTAACCATGTTTGAAAGTTGTCCTTCACCGTAATTATAATGTCCATCCTTCGCGGTATGTATGGCGAATGTATTCTTCTGCTGCCAGCTTGGCCTTCATGGTTGCATACTGTGTATCGAAATGCGGATGACCGTTTATAACAGCGAACTGGTCGGTTGTTACCACCCTGATCTCGTCATCATCCGATATATTGGTTATCCGCATGTTTTTGCCATCCCAAAGCAGTTTCCGCTTGAGATCCTGAAGCCTGACAGCCAGGTTGCCCATTACCACAATTTCGTTGAGTGGTCCGGCATAATCAAAATTAGAACTTGTGGGGACCCGGTTCTCGGGGCTTTCCTTGCATGCCCTGATCCAGTCCTGCTCGTGTCCGCCCGACATGGCATCGGCAATTCGCCGGATGGAAGGTTCGGGTCGTTTATAATCCTGGTCGAGTCCTTCGGGAAGGAGGATGGGGTTGGTACCATAACATCCCGACATCAGTTTTCCTTTGGTACCAACAAACAATACTCCACCGCTGCGGTCGCCCATGATCTGGCCGTCCTTCAGTTCTTCGGGGCGTGGAGGCAACAGCCCGCCATCATACCATGTGAGCTTCACAGGAGGTAGTTTTATTTTTCCGACCCTACCACGATCGGGGAATTCATAGTGTACAATTTCGGCATGTGGAGCGCTTTCGGTATTTACCTGTGTTGAACTTGCGTAAAGGCTGGTTGGCTGCCCGAGTTTTAGCGCCCAGAAAGCAGGATCGACAATGTGGCAGGCCATATCGCCCAGTGCGCCGGTTCCGAAATCCCACCATGCTCGCCAGTTCCAGGGTGTATAAGATGGGTGATACGGACGCCATGGAGCCGGTCCGACAAAATCATTCCATGCCAATGTTGGAGGCAATGAGGGTGTTTCAACCGGTCTTTCCAGTCCCTGTGGCCAGATGGGCCGGTTGGTCCAGGCATGTACCTCGGTTATTTCACCAATGGCGCCATCCCAGATCCATTCGCAGGTCTGACGTATTCCATCGCCTGAGTTACCCTGGTTTCCCATTTGTGTAGCCACCTTGTATTCACGTGCCAACTCGGTGAGAAACCGGGATTCGTAAACTGTGTGTGTAAGGGGCTTTTGCACGTAAACATGCTTACCCATACGAATGGCCTGGGCAGCTACAGCAGCATGTGTGTGATCGGGTGTTGCCACAATCACGGCATCGATTTGGTCGCCCATTTCATCAAACATTCGCCGGTAGTCTTTAAATACCCTGGCTGATGGGTATTTATCGAAGGTTCCGGCCGCGTAACTCCAATCCACGTCACAGAGTGCAACAATGTTTTCGGTGGCACAATTGCGCACATTGGACCCACCAACACCGCCAACACCAACAGCAGCAATTCTGAGCTTATCGCTGGGCATTTTGTGCCCGAGACCGGTAATCACATGACTCGGTAAAATGGTAATCCCAGCAGCTACCGTTGCGGCATTGCCGATAAACTGACGGCGGCTGATCGTTTGTGTTTTTTTCTTTCCCATATTTTTTAGATTTATGTGAATTAAACAAATTTTATAATTTAAAATTGAACATCCAGTACTTCCTTCCTGCTGTTACTTTCAAAAGCCAGCTCGATCAGTTTGATAACATCCCTGGCCTCCTCCGGCCTGATCATCATTTCTGAATAATTTACAATCACATCATAAACATTCTGATAAAAAGTCGGGTAGGAGCCGGCAAGGGTCTCGATCTTTCCTTCGAAGTTCAGTTTCCCCATGGATGATTTCAGGGTTCCCCAATACTTTTCTTTTTCTTTTCCCCAGGCCGGCCCAACCGGCATCCTGCCTTTGACGAGTTCCGATTCCTGGGGGTCGAGGCCATATTTTACGAATGAACCCTTATTGCCATGAATGATAAAGCGTGGGCTGGATTTGTTCACCATCATACCCGCCTTGAGTATGGCCTTAAAATCTTTATAAAAGAGCTGAACTTCGAAATAATCGTCCACTTTGCTTCCGGCTCTTTGTTTACGGATATCGGCAAAAAGGGCCTGTGGTTTCCCGAATAAATGAACGGCCTGGTCTATCAGGTGCGAGCCAAGGTCGAACAGGATACCTCCAGCAGGGAGATCTTTATCACGCCAGGCGTTCAGCGGCAAATCTGGTTTGAACCTGTCGAAATGTGATTCGTATTCCTTAACATCACCCAGCAAATTATTGTCGAGTATTTTTTTTATGGTAAGAAAATCACCATCGAAACGGCGGTTCTGGAAAACAAAGATGTGGCGGTTTTGTGATTTGGCAAGTCCGATCAATTCATCTGCCTCCAACGATGTTGGTGTAAATGGTTTTTCGATCACCACATGTTTTCCTGCCAGCAAACAATCTTTCACCATCGGAAAATGAAGGGTGTTTGGGGTGCAGACAGCCACCAGGTCAATTTCTGGATCATCCAGCAAAACCCTGTAATCCTTTTCAACCTCAAGGTAGGGATAATTCTTTTTGGAATCCTCGCGATGACGTTCAATCACGGTCTTAATTCTGAAACCGGGATGGGTGTGCAGGAAGGGTGCATGAAAAACCTTCCCTGAAAGGCCAAAGCCGATAATGGCGGTGGTGAGGGTTTTATTTATATAAGATGCCATATGTATATTTTTATTATTTATGGATGAAGAACTTCCCCTTGATTACCAAGCTTGTGCTTCGCTATTGCAATTGCCCTGTGAAGTTTATCGAGTAACACCTCCTTGGGTGGTAATATGGTGAGATAATCAGCCACACGAATATTACTTTTATTCAACTGGAGAAGATCAACATGTTCATTGTTTTTACCACAACATAAAATCAAACCAATTGGGTTATTCTCTCCATCGTAAAGTTCATGTCGGGCAAGCCAGTTGAGATAAAGTTCCATTTGACCCTTGTATCCTGCCTCAAATTCTCCCAACTTCAAATCAATTGCAACCAGGCATTTTAGTCTACGATGGTAAAATAGCAGATCAATCTTATAATCACGGTTATCAATGGTAATTCTCTTTTGTCGGGCCAAGAAAGCAAAATCACTACCCATCTCAATAATGAAAAGTTGCAATTCCGCCACAATAGCATCCTCCAATTCTTTCTCCGAGAAGTTATCGTGCAAACCTAAAAAATTCAGGAAATAGGGATCTTTAAATACCAGGTCAGGTGAAAGTTGTTGACTGTTCTTTAATGACTCGATCTCCTTTTTTATAATTTCTTCAGGTCTTTTACTAATTGCAGTTCGCTCGTATAGCATTGATTGAATCCTTTCCTGCAATGTCCGGGTACTCCATCTCTCTATTTTGCACATCTCGATATAAAAGTCCCTTTTCAGCACATCGTCAATTGAAGTAAGCTGTCGTATATGAGTCCATGTTAATTGTGTACGCAGTGCGTTCACAATTTCAATATCAGGAAAAGTTTCATAAAATCGCAGGAAATGATGAATGTTTCGTTTCCCCCATCCAATTCCATATCGAAGTGTTAAATCAACAGATACCTTTTGAATGATTTTTTCACCATAACCCGCACGCTTCTCACGGAGTATCTCCTTTTTAATGCGAGAACCCACCTGCCAATACACCAATACAATTTCACTATTAACAGATGTAGCAATACGTACCTTTGCTTTATCTATTATTTTCCTGATATCTTCCAAAAACAGTTTATCCGATGATGGAGCTACCTTACTCATAATAAATTTTCTAATACTCCAACGAATTCAAATAATCATAACTCTTCGTGATGCTCTCAATCGGATCCATGGCAAATGATTCCTGCTCCACAAAATAATATTGCAAACCAGCTTTTTGACCCTGCCTGAAATAGGCTGTGAAATCAAGGATACCACTCCCAATCTCAGTGCTTTCACGACTTTCACCGCCAGCCATATCCTTCATATGCCAGAGTTCGAACCTGTCAGGATATTTTTTAAAATATTCCAGTGGATCATATCCACCATATACCATCCAGTATAGATCAATTTGCATGCAAACGAGATCGGGATCGGTTCTTTCGAGCAGGATATCATATGGGATTTGGTCATCCATTTTTTCAAACTCAAAAGCATGGTTGTGGTAGCCGAATCTTAATCCAACATCGCGACAGGCTTCTCCAATTTTGTTGAAATCATCTGCGGCCTTTTTGTAACCATCCAGCGAGGTCCGGTTTTCTCTTGGAAAGGATGGCAATACCAGGTAGGAAGCGCCTGCATTGGAAGTGTCCTCAGCAACCTGTGCCGCGTTTTCAACGGTAACTGAACTATGTGAACTTTTCGGGAAGAACCCCATGTCTATGGTGATTCTCCGGTATTCTGCCGGTGAATAACCATAGAATTTACCATCGCTATAACCAGCGGCCTCCACCATATTGTAGCCTGCTTTTCTGATTTTTTGGAGGGTTCCGATAAAATCCTCATTAACCAAATCCCGTAAAGTGTAAAGTTGAATTCCGATCACTTTTTCAAAACCCAGTGCATGTAACGGGTTTGGAATTAAAACCCCGGCGGCCACAGCGGCCGACATACCTTTAACAAAATCTCTTCGTTTCATAATGATATTTTTTATCAAACAATTTGTTGGTTTTCCTTATCCCAGAAAACCCTTCTGTTTTCCTTGAATGCAATGGTTCCCATGTGTGCAGTAATGGCCTCCTCGAAACCCTGGTTGATGTTGCAACTGGGTAATCCGCCATCACGAATACAGTCCAACCAGTCCTTAATGTGCAAATGTGAAGGGTCCACCCTTTTCCCGCCAAGGTAAGTGTAAAGCAAGCCCCTGCCAGCAAAATAGCGTTCGGTTGGCGAGGTGATGGCATCCACCTGTTTCATGCCCGGCTGATAGGAATAGATGGGAAGGTTGGGATCCATGGTGCCGTTTTTTATTTTTTCGCTGTACTTTGTGGATGACGGGTCTGGATAGATATGCATCTGATTCCCTACCTCCATCCAGGCATCATGACCCATTATCATTCTTCCCCGGTGGTGACTGCTCGACTGGGTTGCGCTGTATAGAAGTGTAAAATCCTTGTCGGGATATTCGAAGGCCATTTGCAGCACATCCGGAACAGTCCGTCCATCCTTATAAAAATAAATACCACCGGAAGCAATGGCGGAGTGCGGGATTCCAAGTCCCATAATCTGGTTCATGGCATCGTAATCGTGTGTGAAAAGGTCACCTGAGAGCCCTGTGGAATAATCCCACCAGCAGCGCCACCTGAAAAACCGCTCAAGGCTGAATTCATGAAACGGCGCTGGCCCGATGAATTGCTCCCAATCGATATTATCAGGGCCTGCCTCCGGATCAATTTTGTAAACCCATGCACCGGAAGGTGAATTCCGAT
>JABMQA010000172.1 GCA_013203545.1 Bacteroidota bacterium | reverse complement strand
TTCATACGGGGATGGTTTGAAGTATCACCATTCCGGAGATATTGATGCCAAATCACCTGATCCGGTTCCCCTGTTCAGCAAATTCTATATTTACAATGATGAAGTACAACCCGATACGGTTCTGGCCCACAAAAAGCATCTGGTAATTGATCCGGATGATGATTTTTTAACATTCGAAGTTGCAGCGATTAATTACCTTTTTCCTGAGGATAACTATTTCCAATACATGATTCCTCAGTTTTCAACCGAATGGATAAACCTGGGAAGCAATCGCACCATTCCGCTCATCAACCTTAAACCCGGAAAATACATTTTAAAACTCAGGGTCTCCAGCGATAACCAATCCTGGCAGGTGAACGAAGCCAGTTTGACCCTTTTTGTTTTACCTTACTTTTATGAAACCCTATGGTTTAAAATTGGGGCATTTTTAATGACAGCGATGGTTTTAATTGGCATGTTTTTGATCAGGGTAAATTTATTGAAAAGACAGGAAATAAAGCTGCAAACCCTGGTGGATCAGCAAACCTCTAAGCTTAAAGATACCAATTTCCAGTTAAAAGAGGAGGTTGTTATTCGCCGTATCACCGAAAACCTGCTTCGTGAGGCCAATGCTACCAAGGACAAGTTTTTTTCGATCATTGCCCATGATTTGCGCAATCCCTTCAATGCGCTGCTTGGCTTAACCGAAATCCTTTACGATCAATGGGATGAATTATCCGATCCCGATAAACTGGAGATGATCGACACCATTCGAAAGGATTCGGAAAATACCTACAAACTTTTGGTTAACCTACTGGATTGGTCAAAAATTCAAAAAGGTGCCATGAAACCCAAAATTGAAAAAACCAATCTAAAAGAAACCATCTCGAACACCTTGATGGAATTAGCCGCCAATGTTGACATGAAGTCAATTCGTGTTTTTAATGAGTTATTAAACCATTCATATGTTGCTGCTGACCAATTTATGTTGAAAACTATTTTTCGAAATATCTTGTCGAACGCGATAAAATTCACCCCAAAAGAGGGGCAGATTGTAATTACCTCACAACAAAAGGAACGGTCGGTAATATGTGTTGTAAGTGATACCGGTGTTGGTATGTCAGAATCAAAACGAAAAAAGCTCTTCAGTGTCGAAAACACACAAAGCGACCCCGGAACCGATGGAGAGATAGGAACAGGACTTGGCCTGGTAATTACCTATGAGTTTGTAAGGTTATTGGACGGTAAGATCTGGGTGGAAAGCCTCCATGGAAAAGGCACTAAATTCTTCGTTCTGATACCGAAGAGTTTTTAACCTGATTCCGGTATTGCCACGATTACGCAATTGAACTGATGCCCAATTACAAACAGGGCACGTTTCGCTAAACTCAAAAGGGCCGTTTTTTTTGTCAACCCACCAAAAATAATTTGTATTTTGCAACTTAAAATATTATTAATGTTTTAAGTTATGGCATTGAATAAAACAATTTTGGTAAAAGGAACAGCCATCAATATTCAGAAGGTAGAAAATGCCGATTACATCTCACTTACCGACATGGCGCGCAGTCAAATGCAAGAAGTTGTAATTATTAAATGGCTGAGTTTGAAAAACACCATCGAATATATTGGCGAATGGGAAGCCATGTACAATCCGAATTTTAATTATACCGAATTCGGTACAATTAAAAATGCTGCCGGTTCAAACAATTTTGTCCTTTCGGTAAAAAACTGGATCGAGCGAACCTGTGCAATAGGTTTAACTGCCAAAGCAGGAAGGTACGGCGGAACTTACGCCCACAAAGACATTGCTTTTCATTTTGGAATGTGGATTAGTCCAAAATTTCAATTGCTTTTGGTAAAAGAATACCAAAGGCTTAAAGAAGACGAAAACGATCGCCTAAAATTAGAATGGAACCTGCAACGAACCCTTGCCAAAGTGAATTATCATATCCACACCGATGCCATCAAAGAAAACCTGATTCCACCCGAGTTAACCATACAGCAGATTGGCTTTGTGTATGCCGGCGAAGCCGATGTGTTAAATGTAGCCTTGTTTGGATGCACTGCCAAAGAATGGCGCGAGGCAAACCCCGAAAAAGATGGCAATGTGCGCGACCATGCAACCCTCGAACAACTTGTGGTACTTTCCAACATGGAAAGTATTAATGCCGTTCTGATCAGACAGGGATTGGAACAACCCGAACGATTGAAGCAACTCAACCAAATCGCCATTACACAAATGAAATCGTTGTTGAACGTAAAGCAATTAAAACGACTGAAATAGTATGAACCGTAATTTATATAATCAGAAGTTTGTAAAGGAGCAGGAAAGCTGTATTTTCGAAAATCAAACAAAAGTTTAATATTTGAAGCGTAAATAAATTCAATTTGATATGATAACAAAAGTTAAAATCATTAATTTCAAAAGCTTGAGGAAGTTGTTTTTGATTGTTCAAAATCAGTTGTTATCATCGGGCCGAATAATAGTGGTAAATCCTCTGTGTTGCAAGCCCTGACGCTTTGGGATGTTGGTTTACGAAAGTGGTCGGAAGTAAAGGGTATTGAAAAAATCGCAAAATCAAAAAAACAACGAACAGGCATAGCAATCAATAGAAAAGACCTGCTAAATATTCCTGTTCCTTCAGCAAAATTATTGTGGAATAAACTGAGGGCAAAAACATCAAAAAATGAAAACATTAAAATAGTTATTCATGTTGAGGGCTTCGATTTCGGAAAACCCTGGACAACTGCTTTGGAATTTGATTTTTCCAATTCAGAGTCCATTTTTTGTCGCCCTGTTAGATCTCAGGAATCTGACATTGAAAATATACTTTTTAATAGATAAATATTCACTCAACAACAAAATTGCTTATTTGCAACCCATGTCTGGACTGGCAGATGAAGAGGTTAAATATGTTCCGGGAACCATTGACGACAGGATAGGGAAAGGTAAAACAGCAGATGTTCTAAGAAACATTTGCTACCGGCTTCTTTATCCTGAAAGAGATTTATATCATCCAAAATCGCTAAACCACGATCAAAATATTACCGCTGGAATAGCTCAAAAATATTTGAAAAATGGGGGGAAACGATGGGCAAAAGTTAAAGAACATATTAAAGGAATGTTTGGCGTTGAATTGAATGACCCTGAGTTTAAAGCTGAGAATGGAAAAATTGAACTTACCTACCTCGAAAATGGAGTTCAATATGATCTATCTTCCGGAGGCCGTGGCTTTCTTCAAACCTTGCTCATCCTTTCCTATTTATACACCTACCCCAATTCTGTATTATTGCTTGATGAACCCGACGCACACCTCGAAGTTATCAGACAAAGAGAGACTTTTTTTCTCATTAATAATGTAGCTTCCGAATTGAATTCTCAATTGTTCATTGCAAGTTATTCGGAAGTTGTATTAAACCAGGCCTCAGCCAATAGTAATATTGTAGCTTTAATAAATAATGAAGCCCTTGCCCTAAACGATAAACGAAGTATAGCACTTTTTGGTCAGGCACTTAAATCGATTGGATGGGAAAATTATTTTCTTGCCAAACTTAAAAAGAGAATTTTATACCTGGAAGGCCCTTCCGATTATATGATGCTCACAGCTTTTGCTGAAAAACTTAATCACCCGGTAAAGGTATTATTGTCTGAGGCCAACATTTCTTATCTGGCTTCCAATAAACCCTATGATGCGTATCAGAATTTTAATGCTTTAAAAATTGTAATACCCGACCTGAGAGGGATTGCTTTATTCGACCAAATTGATTCGGAAATTAACTATGAATTTCCATTGCCGGTATTGGTCTGGAAAAGAAGGGAATTGGAAAACTATTTTTCCTCCCCAAAAGTATTAATCCGGTATGCTAATAAAGATGATGAGCAGGGTACTTTGTTTTCCGGTCAAAATGCGGATTATATGGAAGAATCACTTCACAAAATGATACCTCCAATCAGATTGGAAAATCTCATCGATCCCTGGTGGCTTCAAACCAAAGCTTCAGAAACAATACTTGAACCGGTTCTAAGCTATTATTATGAAAAAATTGGCGAAAAACGTGAACTCTTTGGAAGAAATTATTTTGAATTGATTTCATTTCTTGAACTTAATGAGGTGGATCATGAAATCACAGAGAAACTTGACGCTATTTATGAAGTAATAAAACCCGAATAAGACATGGTAAAAAAAATCGAAAGCATAAAGTACAACAAAGAAACCCGGGTTCAATACCTGGTGATAAACATTACCATTGATTGAAGCTGCATTTATTCCATCATTTTTACTTGACCTTATACCTCTCCTTCTCGCCAAAAAAATCCATTACCCAGGTCTTTTTTCTGAAAACAGCTGAATGTAAAACGCTATCAGGAATGAAGTAGGAAGCACCCTTGCAGTATTTTCGGGTTGATTCCCCAATGGTGAGTTCCATTTCACCCTCAATCACAAAGCCCCATTGTGCTGCATGTGAATGTTCATTCACTTTACCAATGGGTTCGATCTCCATAAATACCACCTGGTGGTCGTTGCTTTGCGAAACCCAGCCCCTGACACCTTTGAATGGAATGTCGGCTTCGGGGAGATTTTTGATTAATTCAGGATATATTTCCATAGTTCATCAGTTTTTTTTGCGAAGATAGGGAAAAAATGTGATGGGTGGTAGAGACGCCATGCCTGGCGTCTCTACCACCCATAATCATGATTATTACTGCTATTCGTATTTCAATGCATTCACCGGATTTTCAATAGCAGATTTTATTACCTGCCAGGAGATGACGAATATTGAAATCGCCAGGACATACAAAACCGGCCAGACCCAGAACCACCATCCTATGGAGATAGCGTAAGCATAGTGATCGAGCCAGGCATTAACCACGAACCAGGTTACCGGTAAACTGATGATAGCTGAGCCCAACAACAATTTAATAGTCCCAGAGGTGAGCAGGATGGATATTTCCCTGGTTCCGGCCCCAAATGCCTTGCGGATACCTATTTCCCTGACTTTCGACTGGGCGTTGAAAATGCTTAAGCCCAACAAACCGAGGCAGACGATGATCAATGATAATCCTGTAAAAAGAAGGATGACCGTACTGAAATTCACCTCCTCATGGTATTGCCGGTTATATTCAGTTGCCAGATCGAAATACTCAAAGGCATTTCCCTGGAACAGTTTTTCATAAATTTGCCTGATTTTGTCAATCATTTCCTCATCCAATCCCGAATCAAGTTTTATGGTATAGTAGCGATGAAATTGCAGATCGAGTGGTAATGACAGGTATATCAGCGGTGTTACCGGATTTTGCAGGCTGAAATGATGGATATCATCGCTTACGCCAATGATTGTGAATTCATCCATAAACATGGAGAATTTTTGGTTGATGGCATCCCGGGGGTCAGGGAACCCAAAAAGCCTGGCAAATTCCTTATTAACAATAGCGTTAGTCATATCCTGTTTTGGGGAAGGGCCAAAATTTTCGCCTGCAACCATTTTTATTCCGTAAACAGGAAAAAAATTATTGTCAACACCATCGATGTGGCAGAATATCTCTGTTTGCATGTCGGTACTCCATGCAACATTGCCGGTAGCATTTTCGCTGCCGGGAATAGACGAGGAGGCAGAAATGGTTTTGATACCCGGTATTTTTTCAGCTTCAAGTTTAAAAACATTCAGGTTACCCAGGAAATCTTTTTCTTCAAAAGCTTCATTAAGTACCATCACCGATGGTGCTCTCACAATGAGCATATTTTCCATGTTAAATCCGGTATCTGATCCGATCATAAAATTGATTTGCCTGTAAACGGCCAGTGAACCTGCTACCAGACCAATGGCAATAACAAACTGAAACATCACAAGCAACTTTCTCAACAATCCTTTTCTGCCGTAAAACAGCTGATCTCCCTTCAGGATATTAGCCGATTTAACATGCGACAGGTAAAATGCCGGATAGGCTCCGGCCAGCAATGTACAGAACAGGACAATGGCAACAATGGAAATATAAAACCAGGGATCAGCGCAATCGATAAAAAGATTTTTACCCGACAGGTTGTTAAAGGCCGGAAGAGAAAGCTCCACGATAGCCACAGCTATCAGGTGAGCTATAAAAGCAATGAGTAATGCTTCACCCAGAAACTGACGGAATAAATTGCCCAGGCTGGCGCCGTTTACTTTCCTGATACCGATTTCGGTTGCCCTGTATGAAGCCCTTGCGGTTGAAAGGTTCATGAAGTTTATTCCGGCCATGGCCAAAATGAATAGTGCAAGGATGGTTAAGAAGTAAACATTTTGCGCGTTGCCATTCCTTTCGAATTCACTAAGATAGTGCGAACGCAAATGAATATCTTTCAATGCCTGAAGCCGAACGTTACTCCTGGGTTCTTCCTCGCCAATAAATTCCTTCACTTTTTTGTGTGAGTATTCCGTCATTTTATGCTCCAGTGCAGGAATATCAGCCTGATCATCGAGTTGCAAATAGGTGTGCGTATCCACAAAATCCCAGTTTTCAGCAAATTCATTACCAGCCACCCGCTCCAGGGTTGCCCAGGAAATCAGGAAATCGAAATGGATATGCGACTGGTTGGGGACTTCACTGAATATGCCTGCCACCTTTACATCTGACTCACCATTAAAATTAATTACCCTGCCCATAGGGTTATCGTTGCCAAAATATTTTCGGGCCATTTTTTCCGAAATGAAGACTATAAAGGGTTTATCCAGTTCCTTATAATCCCCATCCACCATTTTAAAAGAAAACACTTCGAATAGAGGTGCATCGGCATAGCAGACGTTTTCCCTGAACCGTTTCCCGCCGGCAGTTATTACGCCTTCATACCGGTACAACCTACACCCATTGACCACCTCGGGATAGATCTGACGGTAAATGGGCACCATCCCTGAATTAGAACTTGCAAACTGATGTTTGAGTTCCCCGTTTTCAAGAAAATCCATGTTAACCCTGTAAATCTGATCATAATTGTCGTTGAACCGGTCATAATTCAATTCATATTTTATATACAGAAGAATGAGAATTGAACTGGCCATGCCAATTACCAGACCCGAAAGATTGATCAGCGAAAATGCCTTGCTGCGATATAAGATTCGCCAGGTGGTGTGTATGAAATGTTTAAGCATGTTTTAAATGAATTTTTGTTCTGCTTGATTGCTTTGCCATAGTTATGCCATGATAATTGATACGCTAATTATCAGCGTTTTATCGGCTTTATCCCGATAAATTCATTAAAACCTGTTTCCAAAGGTAACAATCGATGTACTTTTTTGGACAATTTTACCGAATGATTACCTTTGAACTGGAAAAAACGCGAATGTTTGTGATAAAAAAAAGACTTAAAATCCTGGTGGTTGATGATGACGAAGGTATCTTAAAAAGCCTTGCGTTTACGCTTGGTCAGGAGTTTGAACATGTTACCACTTTGCGATATCCGGGCCAGATACCGTTTTTAATGCAAACTGAGTACTTTGACCTTGTTTTGCTGGATATGAATTTTCGGGCAGGGCAAAATATCGGGAATGAAGGAATTTTCTGGTTAAAAGAAATTTTAAAAATCAGGAACAATACGGTGGTTATTATGATTACTGCTTTTGGAAGCATTCATCTGGCAGTAAAAGCAATTAAGGAAGGTGCATCGGATTTTATTACCAAACCATGGAAAACAATAGACCTGATCAGGACGATAACTGAAGCATTGGCCATTAAATCGCAAAAAGCAGGCAGCAGTAAAGTTCAGGTAGGCCGAAAAGATCCAACGCCTGCATTTATCGGCAAATCAGCCAATATCGAAAACCTGCTTGCAATGGCTAAAAAAGCTGCACAGTCGGATGCTACCCTTTTAATCACAGGTGATCATGGTACCGGCAAGGAAGTTCTGGCACGTCAAATCCATGCCTGGCCCAACAGGCACACAAAACCTTTTGTGGCAGTGGACCTTGGTGCTATTACTCCGTCATTATTCGAAAGCGAATTATTCGGGCATGCGAAAGGCGCATATACGGGTGCAAATGAAGAAAGGCAGGGTTGGTTCGAGCTAACAAATGGCGGTACTTTGTTCCTGGATGAAATTGGAAATTTGCAGGTTGACCAGCAGCAAAAGCTTCTCACCGTTTTGCAACGTAATGAAGTAACCAGGGTAGGTAGCGACAGAACGGTCACGGTGGATAATCGTATCATTATAGCGACCAACGAAAACCTGCAGGAGAAAATCCGGGAAGGAAATTTTCGCTCTGATCTTTTTTACCGCATCAACACCATACAAATTCATATCCCTCCCCTTCGCTTACGGAAACCGGATATAAAACTTTTGACCCGTCATTTTTTACTTGAGTTTTCGGCCAGGTACCAAAGGCCTGCATCTGATATTACAGCGGATGCCATGCAGAAACTGGAAAACTATCATTGGCCGGGAAACGTGCGTGAACTGCAGCATATCATCGAAAAAGCGGTAATTCTTCATGACTCTCCAGTGGTAACAGTTGATCAAATATCATTTAGTGAAGCTGAAATTTCGTTCACCACCGATAGTTTGAATTTGGAGGAGGTTGAGAAAAATACAATTATGACCGCGCTCATACAAACTCCCGGTAACCTGAGCCAGGTTGCACGTGAATTGGGAATCAGCCGTAAAACCCTTTATAAAAAAATTGAAAAATATGGTCTTTAAACGGTACTTTATATTCCTGATAGCGCGAATAACATTGCTGGTTATCAATATATTTTTTCTGGTGTATTTTCTGATAACCCCCAATTATTATTACACAATCATTGTTCTGGCCCTGCTGTTTCTCATTCAGGCATTTTCTTTATTATATTTTACCAACCAACCCAATCGCCTGGCGGCGAAGTTCCTGGCACAGTTGGACGGTGATGTTGTAAGTGATACATTTACCGATTCAAAGGGATATTCAGGATGGCCTGAATTGAAGCTGTTTCTTAACCGGATGCATGAAATCCTGGCAAAGAAAAATGCCCAGAACGAAAAGCAGCGGCTCATGCTGGAATATTTGCTGGACAATGTTGGTGCCGGTATCGTGATATTTGACGGGCATGGAAGGGTTAAAATGAAAAACAATGCCCTGCAGCAGATGCTGGGAAAAATCCCGGTACATATCAACTCATTTGAAGATATGAAACCAGGACTCAGCGAAATACTGAATCAACTTGAACCCAGGCACCCAGAAACTTTGCTATTGAATCAAAATCATCAACTCCGGAAATTTGCACTGAAATGTTCGATCATCAAAATGGACAACCAGGCACTCAAGTTGGTATCATTCACCGATATCCATGCTGAAATGCAGGAGGGGCAGATTGAGGCCTGGCAAAAACTGCTCAGGGTAATGATGCATGAGGTGATGAACTCCCTTACCCCCATTTCGGGAATTTCCTCCTCGCTGAAGCGATCAATTCATCAGGATGGAAAGCTCATCAATATAAATGAAATATCGGAGGAGACATTGCAAACACTCTTCAGCGGATTGGATTTGCTTGAAGAACGTGGGGAGGTGTTACATAATTTCGTAAAAAAATACCGTAGCCTTGTTGTCAATAAAAAACCTGAGATTGAGGCGATTCAACTGTGCGAACTGCTCGATACCATTGTTTTGCTGTTTTCTGAACAGGCCCACAGGATCGGAGTCAGGATTAAATCGGTCGTTGTTCCCGAGGATATGGTCCTTGAAACCGACGAGCGGTTCCTTCAACAGGTACTGATCAACCTTGTGAAAAATGCAATCGAAGCAATGCCTGGTAATAAATCACCTGAAGTTGAGCTTTCCGGAAAAATGACGGAAAATGGCGAAACATGGATAACCGTTTCGGACAACGGCCAGGGGATGACAAGTGCGGAACTTGAACAGGTGTTTGTACCATTTTACTCAACCAGGGAAAACGGATCAGGTATCGGGCTCAGTTTGTCACGACAGATCGTTACTGCCCTGAAAGGCTCGATTGAAATCCGAAGTACCAAGGATAAGGGCACCGTTGTAACAATAAAGTTTTGAATCAGTCCTTAAATTGCTGGCTTGTTCCTACTTCACCTGAGTTTTAATCCAGATCCGATCCCATGGCGCTGCGTGGAATGACGTAAACGCCAATGTGTAAAATTATTGCTGCTATGGCGACCCATCTTCGGGGTTTTTCCAGGTTAAGGCTTTTTTAATGTAAAATAAAATGTACTGCCCTTTCCTACGGAACTCTCAAGCCATATTTTTCCATTGTTTTTCAATACAAAGTCCCGGCTAATGATGAGGCCCAATCCGGTACCTTTTTCATTGTTTGTTCCGTGGGTTGTGAAATTTTGATCAACTCTTAGTATCTTTTCCTGATCAACCGTCGAAATCCCAACGCCATTATCCGCTATATAAAACTGAATTTCACCATCGCCGGTTTCAATGCAACCAATTTTTATTATACCCCCAAAAGAGGTAAATTTTATAGCATTGGACAACAGGTTATTTACAATGATTGTGGTCATATCCAAATCGGCCATGGCCAATAAACCATCATTACATAATTCGGTAATGATTTTTACCTGTTTAATGTCAGCCGACTGCTGATGCAGCATGATGCTTTCGGCGATAATTTCACCAGGGGATATCTTACCGGGATTAAAGGCAATCTTTCCGGTTTGTATTCTCGACCATATCAGGAGGTTGTCGAGCAAAGCAAAGGATTGCTTGGCGCTGTTATATATCATGCTGATAAAATGCTGCCGTTTTTCTTTGGTATAGGATGCATCTTCTTCGAGCAGCAATTCAAGAAAACCGAGCTGCGCATTGTATGGACTTTTTAAATCATGGGCAATAATAGAAAAAAGCCTGTCTTTGGTAGCGTTTAACTCGCGAAGTTGGTTCTCGATGTTTTTTTGTTTTGTAATGTCATTAAACGAGATCACGACTGCACTGGGCATTGGATCTGAATTATCAAAAATGGGCTCCGAGTTGATGCTTATCCAGATCAACTGACCATCAGATCTGTATATACCCATGATTACATCCTGTTGCGCAATACCCGACTCCAGTGTTTTGACGACCGGGTAATCCGAGATCGGGAAAGGCGATAAATCTTCATGAATAGCCTTCCAGTCAATGTTTGGAGAGATTACCTCCGGCATCTGAATATCGGATAATCCAAGGATTCTTGTAGCAGCCCTATTCCAGGTAACCACCTCTCCTGATGTACCAAACATGACTATTCCTTCGTTCATGGCATCAACCACCGACCTGTATTTTTTTTCACTCTCTTTCAGGGCAATTTCAATCTTTTTTTGCTGTGAAATATCCGACACCACACCAAATACCTTGCTCTTATCCTTGATAATTCTCATTCTTATCTCGGCCCAGAAAAGTGCGCCATCCCGGCGGATACACTGGAGCTCAACAGGTGATGTGTCCAGTTCTTTGACTTTCCTGATAAATAACAGTCTTGTTCTTTCCCTTGTCTCCGGTTTTACCATATCCCAAACTCTCTTCCCGATGAGTTGGTCAGGAGAATCATATCCAAAAATCCGGGCACAGGCGGTGTTTACAGTCTTGATGACTTCCTTCTCGGTAAGGTATATACCCTCGGTGATGTTTTCTGCCAGTTCGCGGTATTTTTCTTCGCCTTTCATTTTTACCAGAATATTGTGTACAGTGCTGCCAGAATGATGCAAATAACAAACGCACTTATGTTGAATAGCGGACCGGTTTTAAACAGGTCTTTTTTCAGAATGATCCCTTTGGGGTTGTTTTCCCCTTTCTTTTCGATAAAACTGATCACAGCAATAATGACTACTATAATAATAAATGTTAAGCCCATCTGGTCCATCCAGGGAAGGTTTGGAAAAAATCCCTCCAGTGCTGTGCCTTCTGCCCAGCCTTTACTTCCCACTTTAAAGAACATGGCTACCGGTATGGAGGCAAGGGCACCCCATATGGCCCCACTGTTTGTGGTTTTTCGCCAGAATAAACCAAGCATAAAGATTGCCAGAATACCCGGGCTTACAATGCCGGTATATTCCTGGATAAACTGAAAAGCCTGTGGGATACTCCCAAGGAATGGCGCTACGATGCATGCAATGACCAAAGCAACCAGGCCCGAGATTCTGCCAACGGCTACGGTTTGGTAATCTGTAGCTTTTTTATTGATAAAAGGCTTATAAATATCCATGGTGAAAATGGTAGAGGTTGAGTTAACCATAGAGGCCAGTGAGCTGACAATTGCTGCCCCAAGAGCTGCCATAACCAATCCTTTGAGTCCAATTGGAATAAATTTGGCTATCAACCAGGGATACGCCCTGTCGTTATCAATGCCACCCGTGTCGGATATAAAAGCAGCATCAACAGAATTAATTGTTAATGAGCCATCGGGCGCCGAATTCATAACATAGGCAACGATTCCGGGAATAACCACAATTAGCGGAATTAAAAGCTTCAGGAAAGCGGCAAATGCAATTCCGCGCTGCGCCTCCTTAAGGCTTTTCGCGGCAAGGGTCCGTTGGATAATATACTGGTTAAATCCCCAGTAATACAAATTGGCAATCCACAGGCCGCCGATCAATACGGCTAACCCCGGTAAATCCATAAATGCATCGTCACCATTTGGCGTAAATAATTCGCCTTTGGATAGGATCATCGAAAAATTTTCAGGTACAACATTGTACAAATATTCAAACCCTGCAATTATTCCACCGCCCGGAGTAAGTTGATCCAGTGCAATAAATGTTGTGATCAAGCCACCAATTATCAATAGGGCTACCTGCACCACATCCGTCCATGCAACAGCCGAAAGGCCGCCCCACAACGAATAGGCTGCAGCAAAAAATGCCAGGCCAATGATGGCATATATGATCATACTTCCATCGGCATTTCCAAGAATTGTATCCATTGCTTTGGCACCCAAAAACAGCACCGAAGTTAGGTTTACGAAAATAAACAGCGCAATCCAGAAAACTGCAAGTATCGACTTCAGGTTTGTACTATATCGTTTTTCAAGAAATTGGGGGATGGTGTATAATTTTTTCTCGATAAAGATGGGAAGGAAAAATTTTCCAACAATAATGAGTGTTATAGCTGCCATCCACTCGTAGGATGCGATGGCCAGTCCAATGGCAAAACCCGATCCTGACATGCCGATAAATTGTTCTGCTGAAATATTTGCGGCGATCAATGAGGCGCCAATGGTCCACCAGGGGAGCGACTTTCCAGCCAGAAAATAATCCTCGGCATTGCGTTGATGCCCCTTTTTAGTGCGGGATACGTATAATCCGATGGTAATAATTAGTATACCATATCCAATAAATACCACATAATCCAGAACAGAAAAACCTAATTCTGCATTCATAATTCGTTTCGATTTAGATTTTGATAAAAGACGGGTGCAAGATAATAAAATAATTCCTTCGAAAAAAATTACACGATAGATTTGTCTTCTATCGAAAATTTTATTAATGTTGCCGTAAATGTTATCTTTAAGGAATTATGAACAAAAAATCAGTACAAATTTTAGGATTGATGACCCTTGCATTTCTGCTGATAAATTGCGCTGGAAATCAAACAAAAAAAGATTCAGTTGAGAAAATGAACATAAAAAAGCAGATTTACGGCGACCTTAACGGGAAAGGGGTTTACCAGTTTACCATGACCAACCAGCATGGAATGACGGTGAAAATAATCAACTATGGTGGGATCGTAACCCATCTTTTTGTCCCGGATGATGAAGGTGAACTGACTGATGTGGTACTTGGCTACGACAGCTTGCAGCAATACCTGGATGATACGCCCTATTTTGGCGCCATTGTAGGCAGGTATGGAAACCGGATTGCAAAAGGAAAGTTTTCACTGGACGGGAACGAATACCAACTTGCCGCTAATAACGGACCCAATCACCTTCATGGCGGTATCAGGGGTTTTGATAAAGTTGTGTGGGATGCTGATGATTTTATCAGACCCGATGAAGCAGGGGTGATTCTTACCTACATCAGCAAGGATGGCGAAGAGGGATATCCCGGCAACCTGGATTGCAGGGTTACCTACACACTGACCAATGATAATGAACTGAAAATAGCCTATGAGGCCATCACCGATAAGCCCACAGTGGTAAACCTCACCCATCACAGCTATTTCAATTTGAAAGGGCAGGGAGAGGGCGACATTCTCAATCATCAGCTTCAAATCAT
Source organism: Bacteroidota bacterium (assembly GCA_013203545.1). Lineage (GTDB taxonomy): Bacteria > Bacteroidota > Bacteroidia > Bacteroidales > 4484-276 > JABMQA01. The sequence continues at coordinate 5,779 of JABMQA010000172.1, read as the reverse complement.
GGCCAATAGGTATGTACCGGTTGACCAATCACTGATCCCTACCGGGGAATTGCGCGAGGTAAAACAATCTGCGATGGATTTTACAACCCCACATTCGATTGGATCAAGAATCGAAAAGGTTGAAGGCGGGTACGATCATACCTATGTTTTGAACGGCTACAATGGAAATATGCGTCTTGTAGCACGGGTTACCTCCCCCGACACAAAAATGGTGATGGAGGTATATACTGATCTACCCGGAATACAGTTTTATACAGGGAATTTTCTCGATGGCAGCCTGACAGGAAAAGCGGGTAAAATATACCATAAGCACAACGGCTTCTGTCTGGAGACACACCATTATCCTGATACCCCCAACCAACCCGGTTTTCCTCCAGTGGTATTGAGGCCGGGAGAAAAATATGAAACCAGTACGGTATATAAATTCTTGACAGAATAAGAGAAGTAGCCAAATCAAAATTATTTTTGATGAAATTTCAAACCGGGTTACCCTGATGAACTCTTTCAAATTATCATCTCTACATATTTAAGTATTGTGACATTTCTCACAAATCATTGCTAACGCCAACAGGGCATCGTATCTTTGATGCAACTAATTTCCATTTTATTTATTAACAAAAACACATGATATGAAGGGGACATTAAAAAATCTAACTAAGGTTCTGGCCATTTGCCTTGGACTTTTCTTTTTCAGCTGGCATGAAATCAACGCCCAGAATATGAACATCGCACCGGATATGATTAACCTGAACGCAGTGGGTAACTGGGATAATATTCAGTGCATCTACGGAATAGTTCTTCCATCTGGTTATGCCATTACCGAACACAGTGTTCAGCTTTATCTCAACGGAGCATTTGTAACAAATTCGGAAGTGGTGAACTACTGTGCAGTGGATGACAATTTATTTGTTGAGTACGACCGGGCAACGCTGCAGGGTAATCCAGTTGTAATCTCCCTGGCCAATGCCGGGCCTGTTGTTGCTACAATTACAGGCTATTTTGTTGTCACCAATGCCGAAGGTGCCAGCATTACCTATATGGTTGATCGCTGGGGTTATCTGGAAATATTGAAACCCGGCAAAAGAAAGTAAAATAGTTTTTTATAATTTTAGAAGCGCTTTGGGGGATTTTTCAAAGCGCTTTTTTATTTGACTTCCCAAACAAATCATCTTGCATGCCGTATTCTTCAGTTCACAGTTTTTCCGTTGCAATCGGGGGGCTTCACGTCTTAGATTTGTCTAAAAATAATTCATCAAATCATTCACACGAAAAACTGAAGAACATGAAAACAAAAGCACTTCAAATTTTAGCCGCACTGCTCATTTTAACCGTCAGTTCATTTGCAAACCCGTTTGCTGATGGAGATGAAACCAAAGAGAACAACACATACATGACCTTTACTGTCAAGGGTGAACACATTGTACAAATTCGATTGATAAAACCGGAAGATACCAGGATAACCCTGAAGGTGTACGACGAAACCCACAAAAATGTTTTTACCAAAAGGTTCAATAAAACCAGTAACTTGCTATTGTCACACAATATATCCGTCTTTCCAAGCGGAGTTTATACCTACGAGATCATGGAAGACGGGGAATTAATTGCAGAAAACAAAATTGTTAAATCCTGCGGTAAAGCGCTTGAATACATGCCAAAAACCATCTTTGACCAAACGGCAGAAGCAAAGTAAAACGAATCACTCCAAATTAATAGTAAGGAAAGCCTCCAGATTGTTGGGGGCTTTTTTTATGAACCGGTATTAAGTATTATATTTGCCATAATAATTATTAAAGAAACCGGGGAATGAAAAAAATATTCTTTTCGTTGTTATGCATGCTTATGATTTATCCGTTGTGTGCTCAGCAATATTCTGCGAATGATATATATGATTTTATAGGATCGAAGTGCTTAATGTACAACGGTTACCCTGAACAGGAATGTTCAATTCAGGATTTGGAATTTCAGTTTAAAAGGAATTTTCTGTTGCCTGTTCATAATCCCAGTGATGCAACGATACTTGCTGATTCATGTTATATTGCACAACCTAATGGTAACTTCAAGGAGATTTTTAGCTACGATAACAACGGGAACAGGTTATCGAAGCTTACTAAACAATGGATCCGAAGTGAGTGGATCAATGTAGGCTTGTTAACCTACACCTACGATCTGAATAACAATCAGCTTACCAATTTAAGTCAAAGCTGGGATGGTGAAATTTGGATAAACGTAACTTTGATCTCGTTTGTCTATGATGCCAATGGTAATCCTCTGAGTGTGCTGGTTCAATACTGGATCGATGGCAACTGGGTAAGCTCCTGGAAAGAAACCCATACCTACGACGCAAACGGAAACAAATTAACGCTTTTGAGACAATTCTGGGAAAATGAAAACTGGATTAATTCCGACAACAATATTTTTACCTATGATGCCGGCAACCAAATGCTGACTTACCTCCTGCAGAAATGGGAAAACGAAGTTTGGGAAAATCAATTGATTAATACTTATACTTATGACAATGTGGGAAACAGGCTTTCCATACTGAACCAGGATTGGGAGGCGGGTGTATGGGTAAATGATTACCTTGACACCTACACTTATGACAACAATGGATATGTTTTAACCTACCTTAGGCAATACGAAGAAGATGGTACTTGGACAAACTTCAATTCGGCCACATATACCTATGATGCAAGCGGGAATATGCTTACTGCACTCAGTCAGATTTTTCAGGATGGTGCCTGGCTGAATGAATCGATGACATCATATACTTACGGTGGTGATGACAATATGTTTATGCAACTCGAACAGATCTGGCAAAACGAAACCTGGATAAACAGCATCAAAACTGAATATAGTTTTTCTAACGGAAAGGTTTTTGCCCATACTCTTGAGTGGAATGGAAATACCTGGCTGGCAAATCTGACTGGTGGTTCACTAAATATTTACATGGAGGGGGCATACCGGTTTTATTATTATGGAATTAGTCTGGAACTTTATTATTCGGTTCTGACGGAAATCGGGGAAGAGGTTGATCTGGCTCACAAACCATTCATTGTTGTTTATCCTAATCCGGTTAATGACGCTATAAACCTGCAAATAGATGCATCCCTTCAGTTAGCAGATTATCATATCGAATTGTTTGATCAGACTGGACGAAAAGTTAAATCAGTTGATATATCTTCAGCATTTAACCACACAACTTTTTCGATAGATGTGCGGGAGGTACCACATGGATTATATTTCCTGCGAATGCGTTCCGGTGATTGGATGGATACCCAAAAGATCATCATTTCAAAACATTAGAAACCAAATGGAATATTACTGGCTCGACCCGGCCACACAAAAGCAGGAAAAGAAAATAGGCTATGTGGAACCGATCCCCGGAACCGATTGGTACATTGGCGATGGGGTGTATCTATGTGAGTAGCGCTTTGTTCAATATACCTGAGGCACAAAAGTCTGTTCATCCATGGGAGGGCGCACATAACCTTTGGCATCCGGCCTTTGTGGCAGCTCAAAAGGTTCGGGAGTGAGATCCTTGTACGGTATCAGGCTTAACAAATGGTGGATGCAATTCAAGCGTGCCTTCTTTTTATCATCCGAAGGAACAACATACCAAGGGCATATTTTTGTATCGGTGTAGGCAAACATCTCATCCTTTGCTTTGCTGTATTCAACCCAGAGTTCCCGCGATTTCAGGTCCATCGGGCTGAGTTTCCATCGCTTGGTAGGGTCGTTGATCCTTGACTGAAAACGCCGTTCCTGCTCTGCCACACTCACCGAAAACCAATATTTGATGATGATAGTACCCGATCGTATAAGCATCCTTTCGAAATAGGGGCATGACCTGAGAAATTCCCAGTATTCATCATCGTTGCAAAATCCCAAAACACGCTCCACGCCGGCCCGGTTGTACCAGCTTCGATCGAATAATACCATCTCGCCCTGAGCAGGAAGATGTGGCGCATATCGCTGGAAATACCATTGCGTTTTCTCCCTTTCTGTGGGTGTACCCAGGGCAACAACCCTGCAAATACGGGGGTTAAGGCTTTGAATGATCCGCTTGATTGTTCCACCTTTGCCGGCGGCGTCCCTGCCTTCAAAGATAACCACTACCTTCAACCCCTCCTGTTTGATCCACTCCTGCAATTTAACGAGTTCGATCTGCAACTTGCCCAACTCCCCCTCATAAAATTCATTGTCGAGTTTTTCGTGTGAGACAACTTCCTCAAAGTCTCCGCTCAAAGAATGTTGCACCTCATTGTGACTGGACTTTATATGATGGTGGTTTTCGTGATTGTGATTTTTTTCCTTCCCGTTTTTTTTCTTTTTTGAATTTCCCATAAACAAAATTATCAAAGATTGATATAATCAATTTTTCTTGTTCCGTCACCAGGCTCCGACATATAGAATTCAGCGCTCAGCCCGGTGAGCTTTTCATATTTTGGGCCCACTTCGCTGATGAAATGATCAACCAAGTCGTCTGCCACCAGGCTAATACTGCACCCGCCAAACCCGGCCCCGGTCATTCTTGCGCCCAAAACACCCTCGACGGATCTGGCAATATCAACAATAGCATCCAGTTCATGGCCCGTTACCTCATAATCATACCTGAGCGAATAGTGTGAGGCATTCATCAGTTTTCCAAACAGGCGCAAATTTCCCTTTTCAAGTGCCGTTACGGCATCCATTACCCGCTGATTTTCGGATACAACATGCTTTGCCCTTTTTCTAATCGTAATATCAGGAATAAAGTGTTTTGTATCCACAAACTGCTGGTAAGTCATATCGCCAAGGGATTGAATGTCCCTTTCCTTCTTCAGGAAATGAACGGCTTTGGTACACTCCTCAACCCGTTCGTTGTATTTCGAATCGGCCAGGCCGCGTTTTTTATTGGTATTGGCAATCACAAGCCGGTATCCATCCAGTTTCAAGGGAATTAACCGGTATTCCAGTGTTTTGCAATCAAGCAGGACGGCGTGATCCTTTTCACCCATACCCACGGCAAACTGATCCATAATCCCACAATTAACACCGATGTATTCGTTTTCAGCCCGCTGTGACAACTTTACCAGATCTATCATATCCATTTTGCATCCAAAAAGGTCATTCAATGCAAGGGCAGTAACCATTTCGATGGATGCTGATGATGACAGGCCGGCACTGTTGGGTATATTGCCGGCAAAATGCATGTCAAGGCCTTCGATTTTATGGCCGGCTTTCACAAATTGGTCAACAACACCAAGGGGATAATCCATCCATTTACCGTCCGTTTTGTTTTGAAAATCCCCGACATTGATCTCCACTCCATAGTCAAAGTTAGCCGACGACATCCTGAAAACATCCCTATTATTTTTTCCAACAATAAGATACGTCCCATAAGTAATGGCGCAGGGCAACACCAAACCATTGTTATAATCGGTGTGCTCCCTATCAGGTTGACCCTGCCGGGAGAAAAATAGGTATTTACAACTTCACTTGAGGACTCACTGAAATTGTTGTAAAAAGTATGTTTCAATTTTTCTATATCCATAAGATCATTTTAATCCACTAAACTACAATTATTTTTTTTGGGAGAAACAGTTGTTGAAAAGAATATGAAAATCTCAGTATAAATTCATTCCTATCCGGAAATCCTGAATCAAAATATTCACTATTCCCTCATTTGATCGAAGTGAAAATTTGGTAGGTTTTAGTATGGGATATTTTCGTTGTTCCCTAAGCGAGATTCCATTCATGGCCAAACGACAACCGGGATGCAGGATTGATTGTCCTAATC